>JBDSZF010000076.1:0-2975 GCA_039925285.1 Polaromonas sp. | reverse complement strand
GCGCTGGACTCGGCCAACGAGCGCGCCATCCAGAGCGAACTGCGCACCGCCGCGCAAAACAAGACCACGCTGGTGATTGCGCACCGGCTTTCCACCGTGGTCGATGCCCACGAAATCCTGGTGATGGACGCCGGCCGCATCGTCGAGCGCGGCAGCCACGCCGCCCTGCTGGCCGCCCAGGGCCGCTACGCCGACATGTGGGCCATGCAGCAGCAGGCCAGCGAGCGGGTCATGGATGAAATCGGGGTGTAGCCATGGAAACCAAATGGCTGGAAGATTTCGTCTCTCTCGCTGAAACCCGCAGTTTCAGCCGCTCCGCGCAATTGCGCCATGTCACGCAACCGGCGTTCTCGCGGCGCATCCAGGCGCTCGAAGCCTGGGCCGGCACGGACCTGGTAGACCGCAGTTCCTACCCGACGCGCCTGACGCCGGCCGGCCAGACGCTCTACAGCCAGTCGCTGGAAATGCTGCAGGGCCTGCAATCGACGCGCGCCATGCTGCGTGGCCACAACTCGGCGGGGCAGGATTTCATCGAATTTGCGGTGCCGCACACGCTGGCTTTTACCTTCTTTCCGGCCTGGGTCAGCAGCCTGCGCGAGAAGTTTGGCCCGATCAAAAGCCGGCTTATCGCGCTCAATGTGCACGATGCAGTGCTGCGGCTGACCGAGGGAAATTGCGACCTGCTGATTTCCTATCACCATGACTCGCAGCCCTTTCAGCTCGATCCGGGCCGCTATGAAATGGTGTCGCTGGGCCAGGAGGTGCTGGCGCCGTTTTGCCGGGCCAATGCGGCTGGCGAGCCCGAGTTCAGCCTGCCGGGGCGCGTCGCTCAGCCGCTGCCTTATCTGGGCTACGCGCCGGGCGCCTACCTGGGGCGAATCGTGGACCTGATCCTCAAGCAGGCCGGCACCGCCATTCACCTGGACCGGGTCTATGAAACCGACATGGCCGAGGGCCTGAAAGCGATGGCGCTGGAGGGGCACGGCATTGCCTTTTTGCCGCTCAGCGCTGTCAAAAAAGAACTGCGGTCCAAAAAGCTGGTCAGCGCCGGTAGTCATCTGGAAATGACCATGGATGTGCGGGTTTACCGCGAACGGCCCACTGCAAAAAATGCCGCCAAAACCCATGCCCAGGCGCTGTGGACTTATTTGCACTCTCAAACCAATGGCAAGAATAAAAATACGAATTCTGCTGCCAGGTAGCAGGATCCGGATCAGCGGCCAGGCTTGGCAAGTTGAAATAGCCTCAACTTTGTCATCGGTATCCAGCCGGCCTGAAACTTGCTGATAGCTGATGTCTATAACTCATCTTGTTCAACGCTGCACTATTTTGGTTACCTGCACACTATTGCCAGCGATGAAAAGAGTATCTGATTTGTACGGGCCAGTCTGTTGCAGGCCAAAAAGGGTGGGGTAAACCTAGGCATCTTCAGGCTGACAGATCTCTAGAATGGTTTTTCTTATTGTTTTATTCACAGGAGACCTCATGAAATTCAAACTCGCCGCTTTAACCCTGGTGCTATTCGCTTCAGGTGCAGCATTGGCCCAGGCAAGCGACACGGTTGCCAAAGCCAAAGCCTCTGGCGTGGTCACGATGGGTGTTCGCGATTCATCCGGTGCACTGTCCTATACGCTGGGCGACGGCAAGTATGTCGGTTATCACGTCGAGATCTGCAACCGCATCATCGCCAACCTTGAGAAAGCTGCTGGCCGCAAGCTCGAAGTCAAATACCAGCCCGTCACCTCGCAAAACCGCATTCCGCTGGTTCAAAACGGCACGGTCGATATCGAATGCGGCTCGACCACGAACAATGCGACCCGGGCCAAGGATGTGGCCTTCCTGAACACCACCTTCGTCGAGGAAGTCCGCATGGCAGTCAAGGCCAACTCTAGCATTACCTCGATTGCGCAGCTCAATGGCAAAAGCGTGGCCACCACCACAGGCACCACTTCCGTGCAGACCTTGCGTAAAAATGAACGCGCCACGAATGTCAACTTCAACGAGATTTTCGGCAAGGACCATTCCGACAGCTTTTTGCTGCTGGAGTCGGGCCGCGCCGATGCCTTCGTGATGGACGGCTCCATCCTGGCGGGCAATATCGCATCCGCCAAGAACCCTGCCGATTTCAAGATCGTCGGCGAAGTGTTGAGCGTCGAACCGATCGCCATCATGATCCGCAAGGATGATGCCGGTCTGAAAAAGATTGGTGATGACACCATCAAGGACCTGATCAAGACTGGCGAAATCAACAAGCTCTGGGACAAGTGGTTCATGCAGTCGATTCCTCCGAAGGGCACCCGCGTCGGTCTGCCGGTCAGCGAAAGCACCAAGGCGGCCTGGGCCAACCCGAATGACAAGCCGATGGAAGATTACGCCAAGAAGTAACACCGGCCACCCAGATCAACAGACCCCGCTCGTGGTTGCGCTGGCGGGGTTTGTTTTTAGTGTGGAGAAATTTGATTTGCTAGAGCACAACAACAGGCAGGAGTCAGCATGACGTGGGATTGGAAAGTTTTTTTAAATGACGACGGCAGCGGACGCACCTATCTGGAATGGATGATGAGCGCCTGGGGCTGGACCTTGTCCGTGGCCGCTTCGGCGTGGGTCGTCGCCATGCTGGTCGGCGCGCTGATGGGCACCTTGCGCACCCTGCCGAACAGCCCGTGGCTGGTGCGGCTGGGCAATGCCTGGGTTGAGCTGTTTCGCAATATTCCGCTGCTGGTACAGATTTTCCTGTGGTATTTTGTCGTGCCCAAGATGTTTCCGGCCATGCAGAAGGTGCCCAGTTTTGTGCTGGTGGTGCTGGCGCTGGGGTTTTTTACCTCGGCCCGCATTGCCGAGCAGGTGCGCGCCGGCGTGCAGGCCTTGCCGCGCGGCCAGCGCTACGCGGGCATGGCACTGGGTTTTACGACGCTGCAAACCTACCGCTATGTGATCTTGCCGATGGCTTTTCGCATCATCATGCCGCCGCTGAC
>JBDSZF010000075.1:0-7090 GCA_039925285.1 Polaromonas sp. | reverse complement strand
GTTCGGGTTCTTCAGCGTGTGCTGCATGATGCCGGCCGCATCGGGCACATGGCTGACGCCGAAAATCACCGTGATGGCCAGCGGCAAGGCCATCGAAAAGCCGATGAAGGAGCCGAAGGTCACGATGTAGAGAACCGTCAGCGACCAGGTGTGCTTGTTGCTAAAAATAGCGAACTGCTTGGCGATGCTGTCCTTCATCGGACCGAAAGCCGTGAGCTTGAGCACCATCAGGGTGCTGACGATGATCAGCGGCATCGCGACCCACATGTTCAGCAGACCCAGGCCGGAAGGCTTGGGCAGGTAGAGGTAGAGGCCGACGCCGGCCGGTATGAACGACAGCGTGTAGAGCCAGATGATCTTCAGAAAAGCCGGAATCGTTCCGCCAATGGCGGGCGACACGGTCTTGAGGTTGTTCATGCCGAAAAAGCAGATCACCGACAGCGGCACCAGCGACAGCAGCCAGGTGAAGCCGGCGTTCTGGATCCAGGTCGGCGTTCCGGCGGCAATCTTGCCAAAAATCCAGCCGCTGTCTTTCACCAGCGTCATCGGCTCGCCGCCGAAGCTGCCAAAAATGCTCAGGGTCATCACCAGCGGAATGACGATCTGCATCGTCGTCACGCCAAAATTGCCCAGACCGGCATTGAGGCCGAGCGCCGTGCCCTGCAGCCGCTTGGGGAAAAAGCCGCTGATGTTGGACATGGAGCTGGCAAAGTTGCCGCCGCCCACGCCCGACCACAGCGCCATCAGCTGGAAGGTCCATAGCGGCCACTCGGGATGCTGAAGCACGATGCCGGTGCCAATCGCGGGCGCCAGCAGCATGGAAGTTGTCAGGAAGATGGTGTTGCGCCCGCCCGCCAGCCGGATCAGGAACGACGCCGGAATCCGCATGGTGGCGCCGGCCAGGCCCGAGATGGCCGTCAGCGTGAACAGCTCGGCCTGGCTGAACGGGAAGCCCAGGTTGAGCATCTGCACCGTGATGATGCCCCACATGCCCCAGATGGCAAAGCCGCACAGCAGGCTGGGCACGGAGATCCAGAGATTGCGGTAGGCAATGCGCTTGCCGGTGTTCTCCCAGAAGTTCTCGTCTTCGGGACGCCAGTCGGCAATGTCGGCGCCGGAATCTTTTCCGGACGGCAAGCCAGCCGTTCCTGCGGGGCAAGCAGTTTTCAGGTTCATGATGATTTTCTCGGTAGGAATGGGGGTTCAGGCTTTGGCGCCAGCAGCGTTGCGGCCCATGACTTCAGTGCGGCGCACTTCGGTCCAGTACATCCAGATCAGCGAGACCCAGACCACGCAATACATCAGCATGAAAGAACTCGAGCGAATGCCGGTGATGTCCATCAGCACGCCAAACATGATGGGCAGCACGAAGCCGCCCAGGCCGCCGGCCAGGCCGACGATGCCGCTGATGGCGCCGATGTTTTGGGAATAGTCGTCGCTGATGTACTTGAAGACACTGGCCTTGCCAAAGGCAAAGGCGATACCCAGGATGGCCATCAGCCCCGTGAAGGCGTAGATGTTCAGGCCGATGTGGAAGGTAGCGGGTCCGTTGACCGTCAAAATCGTGAAGTCGGTCTGCGGGTAAGACAGCAGGAACAGGCAGATCCAGCTCACCCACATGACCCACCAGGTCACGCTGTGCGCGCCATACTTGTCCGACAGCACGCCGCCGACGGCGCGCAGCACGCCGCCGGGCAATGAAAAGCAGGCGGCCAGCAGCGCCGCCGTGCGGATATCGAGGCCGTATTCGCCGACGTAGTACTGCACCATCCACAGCGAAAGCGCCACATAGCCGCCAAACACGATGCTGTAGTACTGGCAGTACTTGAGCACTTTCGGGTCTTTCAGCGCCTTGAGCTGGTCTCTGAAACTGACATTGCTGGGCACCAGATGGGCCGGGTCGCTGTAGCTGAACATCCAGAACAGCACCAACGCGGCCAGCATGATGACGGCGTACACCTGCGGCACCATGGCCCAGCCAAAAGCCACCAGCAAGACCGGCGCCACGAACTTGTTGACGGCAGCGCCGGAATTGCCGGCCCCGTAAACGCCCATCGCCGTGCCTTGGCGGCTCTTGGGGAACCAGCGCGCCACATAAGGCGTGCCGACCGAAAACGAGCCGCCAGCCAGGCCGACAAACAGGCCGATGGCGAGGAAATGCCAGTATTCGGTGGCGTAACTCATGAGCCAGATCGCCGGCACCGTGATGGCCATCAGCACCGCCATAACGATGCGCCCGCCGTAACGGTCCGTCCAGATGCCCAGCGGCACGCGGATCAGCGAGCCCGTCAGCACCGGCGTGGCCGTGAGCAGGCCAAATTCCGTGGCATTGAGGTTGAGCATCTTCCTGATCGGGATGCCGATGACGCCAAACATCATCCACACCATGAAGCAGACGGTGAACGCCAGCGTGCTGACGATCAGCACCGACCACGCTTTCCTTGAATTACCCAGTTCAGAGGCCATGTTCTTTTTCTCCAGGAGACATGGCATGACTGTCGCGTTTACCGGAGGTTTTGACTATCCGTCTTTGGAACGTAAAGACGCGCCAGACGAACGATGGCGACCCCGGCCACCATCGTTCGGAAGAACTACTCCTCGATCAATCGAGGGAAATCTTGATCCAGGTCAACCCTGTTCGCGGCTGGTTGCGTACACGGCGGCCTGCACACGCGAAGTCAGCTGCAGCTTGCGAAGAATGTGCTGGACGTGAATCTTGACCGTGGTTTCGGCAATGTCGAGCTTGCGTGCAATCAGCTTGTTGCTGTCGCCCTGCGCGATCAGAGCCAGGACTTCACGCTCGCGCGCAGACAGCAGGTCAACGGCAGAACTTTCACGCGGCGACGCCAGCGCCGCAGCCACGTTGGCAGGCGCTTCTGTCAGCCCGGCGGCCAGGCCCTGCGGCGGCATGGCCGGCTTGCCGCGAAAGGCCGTGACGAGCTTGGTCATCATTTCCGGGCTGACCACCGATTCCCCGGCGAGCACCTTGATGATGAAGCCGGACAGGTGGTCGAGCTCGACGGTCTTGAGCAGGTAACCGTCGGCGCCGGCCTGCAGCGCGGCAGCCAGATCTGCCTCGTTTTCGCTCATGGTCAGCATCAGGATGCGGGTGTCCGGGGCCGCGTCCTTCAGCGACGCGATGCCGTCCACGCCCCGAACGCCTGGCAGGTGGTTGTCCAGCAGGATCAGGTCCGGCCGGCTGCGCTCCAGGCAGCGCAGGGCTTCGCCAATGTCGCCGGCCTGGTCGGCCACGTCGAAACGCTCGTCCTGCGACAGCAGGGCAATCAGGCCGCGGCGAAACAGGGTGTGATCGTCAACCACCAGCAGTCGGATCGGGGCCATTGCCATGCCTTCATGGTTGCTGCTCGGCCGCTGGGCCTGATCGGTGCGAAGGGCCAATTCGCTACTATTTTTATAGCTAACTGCACCGTTGCTTATTGGGCTGTGGCCATATTTCATTTAATTTATCCCTTAATTGGCCAGGTTTTGCTGAAGCGCCAGACCGGCCGTTGCCACGCCGCCGCCCGTGACAGGATGCGTCGGCAGCGTCAGCGTGGCGGTGGTTCCCTGACCCGGCAGGGAGGCAACGTCTACCTGGGCACCGATGCCGCTGGCGCGCTCACGCATGATTTTCATGCCGACATGGGAGGGGCCGTGGCTCAGGCCGGCGTCGAAGCCGATGCCGTTGTCCCGCACCACGAAACGCCAGCGCGCGCCCTTGATCACCTCCAGATCGACCTGGGTCGCGCCCGCATGCTTGCGCACGTTGGACAGCGCCTCCTGGAGCACATGCAGCACCTGCACCTGCACATCGGCCGGCAGCGGCAGGCCTTCGCCATGGATTTTCAGATGTGTCGGCAGGCCGGTCTGGTGCTGGAACTTCTGCAGCGTTTCCTGCAGCGCCTGCTCGATGTCGTCGGTGTTGGTGCGGGTGCGGAAATGCACCAGCAGCTCGCGCACGTCGCCGATGCTCTCGCGCAGCCCGGTGTCCAGCTCGTCGAGCGCCTGGTTCATCTGCTCCACCTGCCCTTTCTGGGAGGCGATGCGCAACAACTGGAGCTCAATCTTGAGGAAAACCAGCGACTGCGCAATCGAGTCGTGCAATTCACGGGCCAGCAGGGCGCGCTCCTCGGCCACGGCGGCCTCACGGGCCAGCGCGGCAGCGCGCAAGCCCTCCAGCGCGCTGGCCAGGTGGCTGGCGAGCGCATCGAGCAGCTCTTTCTCTTCGGCGCTCAGCAGGACCGGGCTGCGATAGAACAGGTTGAACTCGCCCAGCAGGCGCTGCTGCAGCCGGATCGGCACGCTGACCATGCTTTCATAGCCTGCCTTGGCGCAGTGCCGCACCGGCATCTCGTCATGGCTCAGGATGGGGATGACGCGGGTTCGGGAGTCGGGCCGCAGATTGCCGCAGGCGCAGGCACCGGCCAGCAGGCTGCGCTCTTCTTCTAGCATGTCTTGCGGAAAGCAGTCTGACGCCAGCATCAGATAGTGCTGGCTGGCGTCATCCGACCAGCGGACCGCGCCGGCATCGGCCTTCATGATGGTGCGCACGCGCTGGGAAAATCCGCGCGCCAGCTCCTCGATGCTGCTGGCCTGGGCCAGAAAGGCGCTGACTTCGTACAGCGCCTCCAGCCGTACCCGCTGCGCCTCGATATGCCGCGTCTTGAGCTCGACCTGGGATGCCAGCCCTTTGTAGAGCGAATCCAGGGTTCCTGCCATGCGGTTGAAGCCAGCCGCCACCTCGCCAAATTCGTCTCCGGTATCGACTTCGATGCGCGTTGCGAATTCTCCCGCCGCTACCTTGCCAAGGCCCTGCCGGAGCCGGCTCAAAGGGCTGATCACATACAGATGGCCGGTGTAGAGCATGATCACCGCCCCGCCGATGGCCAGCGCCATCATGGCAAACTGGAACAGGTTCAGAATCGCGGTCAGCCGCGACAGATGCCGCTCGATGGCCAGCACAAAGCGATCAATCGCCTCGACAAAATTGCCTGCCGTCTGCAGCGAAGCCGCTACCGTCAATGCCGGCCCGGTCAGCCACTGCTGGCGCTGCACCTGCCACAGCGACTCCACCACGGCAAACTGTTTTGTGACCTGCTCATCCCAGGGTACGAACAGGGGCCGGGACGGATCGCCGGTACGCAATACCGACAGGCTCTGTTCGAAATGACCGACCAGGCGCTGCAGTTCCGGCTGCGCCGTTCCCGCATGCGCTGCGCTGGTCAAGCGCCAGGTCTGCATCCGCATGCGGCCCGCTTCATTGACGGCCGCAGCGCCGCCTTCAAGCTGCCAGGTGACCCACAGCGTCAGCCCGATAGACACCAGCGCCACGACCAGCAGGGCGGCACCGATGCGGATCAGTTTCTTGGAGAGCGAAGCCGTGTGCTGCATTCGGCTAGCTCCTGCCGCCTCCGGGCGGAGTACGGTTGGCTGGGGCTTTGCGCGACGGCGCTGCGCACTGCTCGCACACCATGCCGGCCAGCCGGTGCAGCGCCTGCCAGCCACTCAGGGGCCAGTCGGGCTGCTTCAGGCCCTTGACGATGCCATCGACCTTTTGCGCCGCATCCAGCAGCCGGGCCAGTGCGGCATCGCTCATGCCGGGCAGCACGCGCTCAAACAGTTTTTCCTTTGCGCCCCAGACCCGGTTTTCGCGTAAGGCCATCGGCATGGGCCGGCCAGCCTGAATCGCGTCTTTCACCCGCTTCAGGCTGCGGATGTCTTCGGCCAGCGCCCAATGCACCAGCACTTCGGACTCGCCTTCCGATTGCAGGCCGTCAATCATGCGCGCCACACGCACCGCCTGCCCGCCGAGAACGGCTTCGGACAACTTGAAAACGTCATAGCGCGCCACATTGAGCACGGCATTTTCGACCTGGTCAAAACTCAATATGCCCTCGGCGTTGACGGGGTATAAAAGCCCCAGTTTCTGGATTTCCTGGTGCGCTGCCAGCAGATTGCCTTCGACCCGGTCGGCAAAGAACTGCAGCGTGCGCTGGCCTTCTTCGCCGGCGGCCACGCGCTGGCCCTGCTGTTGCAGGCGCTGCGCAATCCATTGCGGCAGCATGCGGCGGTCAATCGATTCGAACTTGACGGTCACGCCAAAACTGTCCAGGGCGCCAAACCAGGCGCCCTTGGCGGTGGCTGCGTCCAGCCGGGGCAGCATGACCAGCGTCAGCGTGGCGTCGTCGCCCTGGGCGCGCTCGGCCAGTTGCTGCAGCGCTGCAGATCCGTCCTTGCCCGGCTTGCCGCCGGGAATGC
Source organism: Polaromonas sp. (assembly GCA_039925285.1). Lineage (GTDB taxonomy): Bacteria > Pseudomonadota > Gammaproteobacteria > Burkholderiales > Burkholderiaceae_C > Polaromonas. Next base: position 832 of record JBDSZF010000075.1, on the reverse strand, counting down.
GGATTTCAACCATCTGCTTGTCGGCAAAAAGGCTCAGCGAGCCGCCGCTGGCCAGCACCTCGCTCCAGTCAAAATGCGCACCGGCCACGGTGTGCACCGTGCGTTCGGTGTAGCCTTGAAGCCGGGCCGCCGCGCGCAGGGCATCGGCAAATTCCTGCACCAGCAGGGGCTCGTCGCCATGCAGGGTGTAGAGGCTTTTGAGGCCGCGCTTGAGGTGTTCGGAAAGTTGGGCCGGTGCCAGGTTCATGGTCTGAAGTTTAGCGGCTGGAACAAGCGCATGGCCTGGCCTACACTGACAATCCCCCCTGTTGTTGATACCGAAGTGAGGGTTTTATGACCATTCCCATTCGTCTGATTGGCGCACCGACCGACGTCGGTGCAGGCACCCGGGGTTCCTCCATGGGCCCGGAAGCCTTGCGCGTGGCAGGCCTTCAGGCCGCGCTGGAAGGCCGCGGTCTTGCGGTCACGGACCTGGGCAATCTGGCAGGGCCACCCAACCCCTGGCTGGCGCCACTCAATGGCTACCGCCACCTGGCCGAGGTCGTTGCCTGGAACCAGGTCGTGCATGGGGCCGTCTATGACGCCTTGCAGGCGGGCGACCTGCCGATATTGCTGGGCGGCGACCACTGCCTGGCGATGGGCTCGATCAGTGCGGTAGCCCGTCACTGCCGGCAGCTCGGCAAAAATCTGCGCGTGCTCTGGCTCGATGCCCATGCCGACTTCAATACCAATGACCTGACGCCGACCGGCAATACGCATGGCATGCCGGTGGCCGTCCTGTGCGGCCATGGCCCCACCGAACTGACCGGCATCGGCGGCGTCGTGCCCGCCC
>JBDSZF010000074.1:0-3466 GCA_039925285.1 Polaromonas sp. | reverse complement strand
GTCTCCGCATCACCGGCCGCACGCCCGGTATTGTTTATGGTGGCACGGGCGAACCTGCCCTGATCGAAATCGATCACAACGCCTTGTGGCACGCCATCAAGAAAGAAGCTTTCCACGGCTCCATCCTGGAGATGGAACTGGGCGGCACGGAACACAAAGTCCTGCTGCGCGATCTGCAGATGCACCCGTACAAGCAACAGGTCCAGCACATCGATTTCCAGCGCGTCGAAGCCCGCACCCGCATGACCGTGAAAGTGCCTGTGCACTACAGCGGTGAAGAAGAGTCCCCAGCCGTCAAGACCGAAAACTGCCTCGTCAACCATGTGTTGACCGAGATGACCGTTTCCTGCTTCCCGGCCGATATTCCTGAATTCATCGCCGTCGATTTGAGCGGCCTGACCAAAGGTACTTCGCTGCACGTCAAGGACATCACGCTGCCAAAGGGCGTGAAAGCTGTTGCCAAAGGCAAAGTAAACCCTGTCATGGTGTCGGTGACGCCTATCGTCGAAGAAGTTGAAGCCGCTCCCGTGGTTGCAGTTGATCCTAAAGACGCCAAAGGTAAAGGCAAGGGCAAGAAGTAATTCTTCCGCCTGAAACTGGCGCCCTGATCGGCTCCAGACCTGGCAGCTCAAGCTGAACGGCTCTTATTCCCTTGCGGGGATAAGAGCCTTTTTTATGCATGGGCGCTTCTGCTACGCTAGAACGCCCTTCTTTCTTCTCTGTGACTACATGATCAAACTGTTTGTTGGCTTGGGCAATCCTGGCCCCGAGTACGAAGCGACGCGCCACAATGCCGGTTTCTGGTGGATAGACGCGCTTTCCCGCGAACTGAAGGCGCCACTCAGTCTGGACAAGAACTACCACGGCCAGGTAGCCCGCACCACCCTCAACGGCCAGACCGTGTGGCTGCTCAAGCCCCTGACCTTCATGAACCTGTCGGGAAAATCAGTCGCGGCACTGGCCCGATTTTTCAAGATCTCGCCCGCTGAAGTGCTGGTGGCACATGATGAACTCGACATTGTCCCGGGCCAGGTCAAGCTCAAGTTTGGCGGCAGCCATGCCGGACACAACGGCCTGCGCGACATTCATGCTCAGCTGGGCTCGGCTGACTACTGGCGCTTGCGGATTGGCGTGGGACACCCTGGCGTCAAAGCCGAAGTCATCAACTGGGTATTGAAAAAACCTTCGCAGGAACACCGCGCGGCGATTGAGGACTGCATTGAGCGCAGCCTCAAGGCGGTGCCTGAGTTGCTCAAGGGCGAGATGGAAAAGGCCACGATGCTGATTCACACCAGCCAGCCAGCGCGGCCCAAGCCACCAAGGCCTGCAGCCAAGACCGCGATAGCAGCTGCGCCCGGCACGGCGGCAAACCTCTCAAAACCAGATTAGCGGGCCACGACGACCGGAATCACCGACTGAAGCCGGTGGTACTTTTCCCAGAGCGTTTCTTTGGTTTCGCGGTGTTGTGGATCGACCGGAATGCACGCCACAGGGCAGACCTGCACACACTGCGGCTCGTCAAAATGGCCGACGCACTCAGTGCATTTGTTCGGGTCAATCTCGTAAATTTCCTTGCCCAGGAAAATCGCCTCGTTGGGGCATTCGGGCTCGCACACGTCGCAGTTGATGCAGTCGTCGGTGATCAGTAAAGCCATTGTCAAGCTCCTTGTGGGAAATGGACTGCGGCCAGCGCAGCCGCGACGGATGGACTCACCATCGGGGCCACATTGCCGCCGAGCTTACTGATCTCGCGCACCAGGGTGCTGCTGATGCATGCCAGCTGCGCATCAGGAAGCAGGAACACGGTTTCCACCTGGGGTCGCAGCTTGCGGTTCATGGCCGCCATCTGGGCCTCGTAATCAAAGTCGGTCAGGTTGCGGATGCCGCGCACCACGGCGCAGGCGTTCTGTTCGGCGCAGAAATCCATGATCAGAGCGTCAAACGGCAGCACCGTCACGCCGGCCATGTCTTGGGTGGCGTGCTGCACATGCTCGACACGCTCTTCAAGCGAAAACAGTGTTTTTTTGTGATGTGCGACCGCCACGGCAATGACGAGCCGGTCAAACAGCCCGGCTGCGCGGCGCACAACGTCGTCATGGCCTAGCGTGAAAGGATCAAAAGTACCGGAATACACAGCAATGCGGGAGATGGACATGGGGCGAATTATGCCCTCGCGCATTGTTCAGCCGCACAGCCGCCAGCCATGACCCCGAAGACCGCCCGGGTGCTTCAGTCCGGTTAGAGTCAGGCGGGCAACGCTTCCTGAAGTGTGTCGTTTGCAGCCACCAGCAGATGGAAATGCACCGCACCCGCCTTGGCGCTGCGGTGGATCTTCAGGCCCAAGGGCAGCAGTTCCTCGTCCTGCCAGGCGCGCGGGGCTTCCAGGTAAACCAGACCGCTCGGGCTGATGGCCTGCGCGGCGGCTTTAAGCGCCGGTTCAAACACATTGGATTCAAAAGGTGGATCAATCAGCACCAGCTGCATGCTGCCTGGCGTCAGGCGTTTGAGTACGCTCAGCCCGTCGCCGCGCTCGACCCGGACCATGTCGGCTTTCAAACGCGCCTGCACGGCCTTGAGCTGCACCACCAACGCCGGATCCTGCTCGCACAGCAACACATCCGCAGCGCCGCGTGAAGCGGCCTCGAAACCCAATACGCCGGTGCCGGCAAACACATCGGCGCAGCGCCAGCCCGTCAGATCCTGACCCAGCCAGTTGAACAGGGTTTCGCGCACGCGGTCAGGCGTGGGACGCAGGCCAGGATGGTTGGGGACCGTGAGTTTGGTGCGCCGGTACTGCCCGCCGATGATGCGGATTTCGCCGGGCGGCTTGAGGTGGGCAGTGCCCTTGGGCTTGACGGTGTTCGCCTTGACGGAAGGGTTGACCACCGTCTCGGTGGTGATGGGTTTGGGTGTGTATTTCATTTTGCGGCTCCGAGAATAACAGTGACCATTTTCCCGGGCTGCAGTTTGCGCGCAAAAGCGGCCTTGACGTCGGCCACGGTGACCTTTTCCACCTGCTGCGTCCAGGTGTCGAGGTAGTCGAGCGGCAAGTTATTCCAGGCCATGCCGGCCAGGTTGGCCAGCAGCTTGCGGTTGCTGTCGATGCGCAGCGCAAAGCCTCCGATCAGGTTGTCCTTGGCGGCTTGCAGTTCCGCTTCGCTCGGCCCCTTGGCCACGAAGTCCATGACCACCTGGCGCGTGATCCGGACCGCCTCTGCCGCCTGGTCGGGCCGGGTCTGCAGGCCGACGGTAAAGCTGCCGGCATGCAGTCCGGGCGAGAAATTGCTGGAAATGCCGTAGGTCAGGCCGCGTTTTTCGCGTACCTCGTTCGTGAGGCGAGAGACAAAACCGCCGCCGCCCAGAATGTAGTTGCCCACCGTCAGCGGGAAATAGTCCGGGTCGGCCCGTTTGAAGCCGGGCTGGCCGATCAGCACATGCGCCTGCGCCGAATCGAAAGGAATGTTTT
>JBDSZF010000073.1:0-5113 GCA_039925285.1 Polaromonas sp. | reverse complement strand
TTACTTCCCCAGCGCCTTCAGCGCCAGCTTGATGCCTTCGCTCACGCCCACGTCCGGCGGCAGCGCTTTCAAAGCCAAAGCGGCGTCGCGGTCGCTGTAGCCCAGCGCGACCAGCGCCTGCAGGATGTCCAGTTGCGCCTCGCTGGTCACGCTGACATGCGCGCCGATGTCGGCGCCCAGCTTGCCCTTGAGCTCCAGCAGCAGGCGCTCGGCGGTCTTCTTGCCGATGCCGGGCACCTTGACGATGCGGCCCGGCTCCTGCAGCGTGATGGCCTGCGCCAGGTCGGCCACGCTCATGCCGCTGAGCACGCTCAGCGCCATGCGCGGGCCGACGCCGGTGATCTTGATGAGCTGGCGAAAAGCGGCGCGCTCGGTGGTGCTGCCAAAGCCGTACAGCAGCTGCGCGTCTTCGCGCACCACAAAATGCGTGAACAGGCTGATTTTTTCACCCAGCCCCGGCAGGTTGTAGAAGGTGCTCATGGGCACCAGCACTTCATAGCCGACGCCATGGCAGTCCACCAGGATTTCGGGTGGATTTTTTTCGGCCAGCTGGCCAGTGAGTCTTCCTATCATGGGCAAATCTTAGCAGTCGGCTGGCGGCGCCGATTTAGGCAGACAATCGCGTTTCAACTCCTTGTTTTGCCCCACTTCAGGAAAAACCACGCCTTGATTCTTCGCCACACTTTCACGCCGCCCAACAACACCCGCATGGCCCATCTGTGCGGGCCCATGGATATCCACATCCGCACCATCGAGGCCGGGCTGCAGGTCACGATTGCACACCGCTTTGAGCAGTTCAAGATTGACGGCCCCAAGCTGCGCGCCAGCCAGGCGCTCGAAGTGCTGCAGGCGCTGTACGAAATCGCCCAGCGGCCGATCGAACCGGAAACCGTGCAGCTGATGCTGGCCGGCGACATGGCGCTGAGCACGGTCGAAGGCGGGATGGCGCTGACGACGCGCCGCGCCGACCTGCGCGCGCGCACCACCAATCAGGCGACTTACCTCGAAAACATCGCCACGCACGACATCACCTTCGGCATTGGCCCGGCCGGCACCGGCAAGACTTATCTGGCGGTGGCCTGTGCGGTCGATGCGCTGGAGCGCAGCACGGTGCAGCGCATCGTGCTGACGCGCCCGGCGGTCGAAGCGGGCGAGCGCCTGGGCTTTTTGCCGGGCGACCTGAGCCAGAAGGTCGATCCCTACCTGCGGCCGCTGTATGACGCGCTGCATGAGCTGATGGGCTTCGAGCGGGTGCAAAAGGCCTTCGAGCGCCAGCAGATCGAGATTGCGCCGCTGGCCTTCATGCGCGGCCGCACGCTGAACCATGCGTTCGTGATCCTGGACGAAGCGCAAAACACCACGCCCGAGCAGATGAAGATGTTCCTGACGCGCATCGGCTTTGGCAGCAAGGCGGTGGTGACCGGCGACGTGAGCCAGGTCGATCTGCCGCGCACGCAGCTCAGCGGGCTGGTCGATGCCGAGCGCGTCCTCAAGCGCGTCCAGGGCATTGCGATCACCCGGCTGACCAGCGCCGACGTGGTGCGGCACCCGCTGGTGGCGCGGATTGTGGATGCTTACGATAAAACGCCGAGCCGCCGGGACGACGCCGCTATCGATTCGGTAGCTGCACCCGCCCGCAAGACCAGCGCCAGGAGCCGGAATGGCTCTTAATTCACTGAGTTTGTCGCTACAGTTCGGAAAATTTCCCGATCTGGCCCTGCACCGTGCCGCCTTGAGCCGCCACAGCGTTGCCCGCTGGATACGCCATGCGCTGCAAAGCGATGCCGAGATCACCGTCCGCATCGTCGGCGCCGAAGAAGGCCAGACGCTGAACCGCGATTACCGGGGCAAGGACTACGCGACCAATGTGCTGACCTTTGACTACACCCAGGAGCCGGTGGTCACGGCCGACCTGGTGCTGTGCGCGCCGGTGGTGGAGCGCGAAGCGCGCGAGCAGGGCAAGACCCTGCAGGCGCATTACGCCCACCTGCTGATCCATGCCACGCTGCATGCCCAGGGCTGGGACCACGAAACCAGCGAAGAGGACGCGCAGCAGATGGAGGCCGAGGAAATCCGCCTGCTGGGCGCGCTGGGCTACGACAACCCCTACTGAGGAATGTTCGCGGGTCATTCATTTCCAGCGCGATGGGGCGCCGAGCTGCTGGCCGGCATTTCGGTGGCCGGGGTGTTGCTGCCCGAGGCCGTGGCCTATGCCGCCATTGCCGGCGTGGAGCCCATGCATGCCTTGCTGGCCGCGCTGATCGGCTTGTGCATCTACCCGTTCTTTGGCACCAGCCGCTTTGCCGTGGTCAGTCCGACCTCGTCAGCGGCAGCGGTGTTTGCCTCGGCGGTGGTGATGGGCGGGCCGGCCATGGGGTATGCGCTGGTCGGCCTGACCGGGGCGCTGTTTCTGCTGGCGGCGGTCTTGCGTGCAGGCTTTCTGGGCGCCTTCATCTCGCGCCCGGTGCTGCGCGGTTTCGCCTGGGCGCTGGGGCTGACGATCATGATCAAGCAACTGCCGCATATCGCCGGTTTGCAGGCCCACGCCTTGCAGACCGGCCCGCTGGCGTGGGAACTGGTGATGCGGGCCGGGCAATGGCACCGGCCCAGCCTGGTGCTGGGGGCTGCATCGCTGACGCTGTGGCTGGCGCTTCACCAAGGTCTGCGGCGCAGGCTCTTCGTGCCAACCTCGTTGCTGGTGCTAGGCCTGGGCGTAGCCCTGTCGGCGGCACTCGGCCTGGGCACGCAGGGCGTGGCCCTGGTGGGCAACATTGCCAGGCCGCCGCTGGCCTGGAGCTGGCCGAGCCTGGGCAACGAACACTGGCTGCAGACCATGGAACTGGCACCGGCGCTGCTGCTGATCCTGTTCGCCGAATCCTGGGGCGCAGTGCGCTCGCTGGCGCTGCAAAGCGGCGACAAGGTCGATGCCAACCGGGAACTGCTGGCCCTGGGCGCTGCCAACCTGACCTGCGGCCTGGTGCAGGGCCTGCCGGTGGGCGCAGGGTTTTCTGCAGCGGCAGCCAACTATTCAGCCGGCGGGCGCAGCAAATGGGCCGGCGTGGCCGCCGCGCTGACGCTGGCCCTGCTGCTGTGGCTGGCGCGGCCCTGGCTGGCGCTGCTGCCCCTGCCGGTGCTCGCGGCGGTGGTGATCGGCATTCTTTCGCACAATTTCTGGCCGCGCGCGGTCCTCACCTCACTGCATCTGGGCGGCGATGCCTGGCTGGCGCTGGTGGCAGCGGCCGGCGTTTTTGTGTTGGGCGTGCTGCCCGGCATGATGCTGGCGGTCGCCTTGTCGCTGCTGCTGGCCATCCGGCGTTTCTCGCAGCCGCTGGTCAACGAGCTGGGCCTGTTGCCGGGCACACGCGACTACCTGGACTGCAAACTGCATGCCGATGCCGTCACGCAGGCCGGCACGCTGATCATGCGACCCGAGGAACCGCTGTTTTTTGCCAACGCCGAGCAGGTTTTTCACCATGTGCTGCGCCGCGCCGACGCGACGCACGCGCAAGTCGTGGTGCTGAGCCTGGAGGTCTGCGACGACCTGGACAGCACCGCCGTGGAAGCGCTGGCGGAATTTGCCGCCAGCCTGGAGCACCAGGGGAAAGCCCTGCTGCTGGCCCGCGTCAAGGACAGGCCGCGCGAGGCACTGGCCCGCATCGGCCTGGCCGCCGCAGGCGGCCTGCCTTTGTTCTGGAGCGTGGACGATGCGGCGCAGGCAGCGGCTACAGCACTTGCAGCGAAATCGTGACCGGCCCGTCGTTGACCAGATGCACCTGCATGTAGTCGCCAAACTGCCCGGTCTGTACCAGCGGGTGGGCAGCGCGCGCCTGCGCGACAAAATAATCGTACAGCCGCCGCCCTTCATCGGGCGACGCCGCGCCGGTAAAACTCGGACGGTTGCCGCCCGATACATCAGCCGCCAGCGTGAACTGGCTCACGATCAGCAGGCCGCCGCAAGCGCCCTGCCCGTCCAGGTCCTGCACGCTGCGGTTCATCTTGCCGGGTTGACTGACCCCCACGCTTTTCACTTCGTGTAATACGCTGCCCCCCGAGGGGGCTGGCCTTGCTTGGGGCGGCCCGGCGCCCGGCCCATCCGAAAAAATCCGCAGTTTGAGGATCTTGGCCAGCAGCTTGTCGGCCTGCGCTTGGGCATCGCCGCGTTCGGCGCAGACCAGCACCAGCAGGCCCTGGGCAATCTCGCCGACGGTCTGGCCGGCAATCACGACGCGCGCTTCAGCCACGCGTTGCAGCACGGCCTTCATGGGTGGCTCAAACCGCGCATCAGCTCAGGGTCACGCGGGCAAACTTGCGCTTTCCGACCTGCACCACATAGGTGCCGGCGGGCAGCTTGAGCGCCTTGTCACTGACCACGCTGGAGTCCACGCGAACGCCGCCGCCATCGATCAGACGGCTGGCTTCGCTGCCCGAAGGCGCCAGGCCGGCGGCCTTGAGCAGCGCGCCAATGCCCAGCGGAGCGCCTGACACGGCCACGTCGGGAATCTCGTCGGGCACGCCGCCCTTGCTGCGGTTGATGAAATCCTGCTCGGCGGCATCGGCTGCGGCTACGGAATGAAAGCGGGCCGTGATTTCCTTGGCCAGCGCCACCTTGGCGTCCTTGGGGTTGCGGCCGGCGGCCACTTCGGCCCTGAGCGCGGCAATCCCGGCTTCGCTTTTGAACGACAGCAGCGTGTACCACTTCCACATCAGCACGTCCGAGACCGACAGCACTTTGGCGAACATGCTGTTGGCGTCTTCGGAAATACCGATGTAGTTGTTCTTGCTCTTGGACATCTTCTCGATGCCGTCCAGACCTTCGAGCAGCGGCATGGTCAGGATGCACTGCGCTTCCTGGCCATATTCCTGCTGCAGATGCCGGCCCATCAGCAGGTTGAACTTCTGGTCGGTGCCGCCGAGCTCCAGATCGCTCTTGAGCGCGACCGAGTCATAACCCTGCATCAGCGGGTACAGGAACTCATGCACGCTGATCGACTGGCCTGCCTTGAAGCGGTCGTGGAAGTCGTTGCGCTCCATCATGCGGGCCACGGTGTAGCGCGAAGCCAGCTCAATCATGCCGCGCGCGCCCAGCGGGTCGCACCATTCGCTGTTGTAGCGA
>JBDSZF010000072.1:0-9551 GCA_039925285.1 Polaromonas sp. | reverse complement strand
GGGGCTTATTCGCGCTATCTCTCTTTTGCATGAGGTTCATCCTGAATTTTGATATGGGAGCCCTACAGGCACAGACCTCATTTTCGCCTCATGTTTTCCGAGGGACGGAATCAAGCGGCTTCGCTGGCATGCACATGCTTGCGCAGGCGCAGCAGCGCCTGGGATTCGCGCAGGCCGGCGCGGGCCAGTATTTCGTCCTCGGTCAGGCCGGCATCGAGCCAGCGCACGATGCAGGAGTTGCGCAGCGTCATCGGCCCGGCATGGGCGAGCACGGTATTGGGGTAACGCGGCCCCAGGGTATTGCTGACATGGCGGTTGGCCAGATGAAACAGGGCACGCGGCGTCAGCCGGCCGGCCTTTTTGCGCGAGACAAACAGCGGCGTGGCAGCGTCCTGCGGCAAAGGCAGCGTGGCGCGCACCGTCAGCCAGGCCAGCAAGGCGATGCTCGCTTCCTCGGGCAGCGTGATGCGCCTGCCCTGTGCTGCCCGGGCGCCGCTGAGTTCGAGCATGACCGCCGGCTCAGCGCTACCCGGCGCGCCTTGCTGCGCCGGCCACAACTCGGCCACGCCATGGGCAGAACCCAAGCGGGGATGCAGCACATCGCCGATGTCCAGCCCGGCCAGTTCGGCCACGGTCAGCGCCGACTGCATCATCAGCCGCAAAATCGCCTGATCCCGCACTTCGAGCCACGGCAGCTCTGGCGGCGGGTCCATCGGCGGTGGCAGCGCCTGCAGCAGCGCATCCCAGTCAATCGCATGAAAGACCAGCGAATCCATTTGCTCGGTCGGCGACACCGAGGCGCCGGCATCCACCGGATTTTCTGCAAGCCATTCCTGCGCCAGGGCAAAGGCATAAATCTTCTTGAGCACCCGGTAGTAGCGGCGCTGCGTCACGGTGCTGACATGCAGCAAGCCACGCGCCTGCGCACGCGGATTCAGGGCTTCCAGATAAGCCCGCACAGCGGGCGAACTGGCCTCATTCCAGGGCAGCGACCTGGTGGACAGCAAATACTCGGTCCAGCCGGTCCAGAGCGAATGGTAGGAGGCCAGGGAACGCGGCGACAAACCGCCCTTGCGCTGGGCGGCACGCTCAAGCGCCCAGGCCTTGAAGACAGCCTCAGCGGTGGAAGGAAGCGGAAGTAGGCTCATTGTTCAATCAATCCATGTTTCTCAAAAACCTCGCGCCAGGCGGCGAGTTTGCGTTCAAACGACCAGGACGCATTGGCCGGGCTGGTGGACGGCAAGCGGTACACCGGCATGCCCAATAGCCGGGTATGGCGTGCATGCTTGAAGCTTTCGCCGCCGTTGTGGGCAATCGCCTGCAATTGAGGGCACAAGCGCCGCAGCTGCGCAAAATCATTCAGCACCGGCTTGCGGATGTTGCTGTCCAGACTGCCTTCGCGTTCGCAGGCAGCGTAGACATCCCACAGGCCAAGGCGCCTGGACAACAGCCATTCGCTACGAATCTTATAGCTATCAGCGCCCGTGGCTAGTTCGCAAGAGGGCCAAATGGCTTGCAAAATCTTCCAGAACTGGTTTTGCGGGTGGCGGTAATACTGCTGCGCCGCCAAGGACGCCGCACCCGGAAAGCTGCCCAGGATCAGCAGTTGCGTGTTGCTTGAGACCAGCGGCGCCAGGCCGGTCAGCAAGGCACCAGCCCCCTGAGTTTGGGAAAAGCCTGCAGCGCATTGGCCGTGGTGGCAAGCGCCAGCGCTTCAGGCGAAATACCGCGCAGCTGCGCCAGCACGCCAGCGATGCGCGGCAATTCACCCGGCTCGTTGCGGCCCTGGGGATGCCCCTCGGCCCGCTGCTGTGCCGTCCGGTAAAGCCAGTGCGGCGGAATGTCGGGCGAGTCGGTTTCCATGACCAGCATGTCCAGCGGCAGCTGACTGGCCAGACGCTGAATCTGCCGTGCCGAATCAAACGTCACCGTGCCGCCAAAGCCGAGCTTCAAACCCAGTTTGATGAACTCATTGGCCTGTTGCTCGCTGCCATTGAAAGCGTGGCCAATGCCGCTCCAGCCGCTCTCGGGCCTTAGCTCGCGCAGCGGCCTGAGCAGCTTGTCGGCCGAGCGCCGCACATGCAGCATGACCGGCAAGCCATGCTTGCGCGCCAGCTTGAGCTGTTCGCGGTAGAAATACGCCTGGCGCTCGCGCATCGGGCTTTGCGTCAGCGCCGGCTCAAAATAATCGAGCCCTATTTCGCCCACGGCCACCAGCCGCGGGTCGGACTTTCTGAGGGCAAGTTCTGCGTCCAGCGTTTGCAGGTCGGCCTCCCGGGCTGCGGGCACGCACAGCGGATGAATCCCCAGCGCATAGCTGTCTGAAAATTCATGCGCCAGCAGGCGAACCGCGTCAAAGTTGCTGACTGCCACGGCGGGCAAAACGCAGTGCCCCACGCCGCTGGCTGCCGCCCGCGCGCGAACGTCAGCCACGTCCGGCGAGAACTCTGCGGCGTCAAGATGGCAATGCGTGTCAATCCAGAAGGTCATGAGGTCAAAAACAAAAAAGAAATCATCAGCCCGTTGACGGAATGTTGACACACAAATGCAACAGGTGCATACGCCATGTTTTCAGAACCAGCTGCAAGCAGCTGTTACAAGGGCCGTTCGATCGTGCGCTTAATGACGTGCAGGGGAGCAGAAATCGTGATACGGTTCGAGCCTTGTCCCGTCATTTTTTGACATGACCCTCACAGGTGAACGGATGCGAAGGCCTGCCCTTTACAGTAGCTCCAGCCGCCCCACGCACGATGGCGTGGGCCAGCCTGTCCCGGACGCTTCCGATGCCGGCGCAACGATCCAGCCAGACTCAGATGCAGCCGCCTGTCCTTCGCGCGCCTCACGGCTCGTCCAGCAGTTAACGGCTCATCAGCTTTATCTGCTCTGGTCGATGGTGGGACTGCTGGCCTTGTTGCTGGCCATCAGCCTGTCCTTCTCGCTACAGCCTGCAGCCCGCGCGCTGACCCAGAAAGACATCAATGCAGCGGTGCTGAAAACACTTGAAACGTCGGTCCTTCCTTCGCCGGCGGTAAAGGCGTATAAAACCATCATTCCTTCGGTCGTGCGGGTGGTTGGTCTGGGAAAAACCATCAAGAGCAAGAACGGCGACGAGCATTCAGACCGCAGCGTGGGCACCGGCGTGGTCATCGTGGACAAAGGCGTCATCCTGAGCAACCTGCATGTGGTCGAAGGCGCAGAAACCATCAAGGTCACCTTTGCCGACGGCCTGGAGTCCACCGCGAGCATTACCGGCGTGCAACCCGAAAACGACCTGGCGGTGCTGCAGGCGCACAAGATTCCCGACGATCTGGTGGCCGCCACGCTGCGCTCGACAGCCGACCTGATGCCCGGGGATCAGGTCGTGGCCGTGGGCTATCCCTTTGGCATTGGCCCTTCCACCTCCAGCGGCGTCATATCGGGACTGGGGCGCAACTTCCGCTCGCCCGAGGGCAAGCAGCAGATCCCCAATCTGATCCAGTTTGATGCGGCAGCCAATCCCGGCAACTCGGGCGGCCCTCTGGTCACCATGGACGGCGAAGTGATTGGCATCGTCACCGCCATCTACAACCCCAACCAGCAACGCTCTTTTGTCGGCATTGGCTTTGCCGTGCCGATTGAAAACGCCACTTCGGCCATCGGCATGCCACCTTTCTGAAAGATCCGCATGGACTCGACCCGCTTTGATCACTCGCCCGCCAGCCACGGCACCGCGCAGCTGATGGAACAGATCCTTTACGAAGTCAAACGCGTGGTAGTCGGGCAGGACCGTTTCCTGGAACGCGTCATGGTCGCCATGCTGGCGCAGGGCCATCTGCTGGTCGAAGGCGTCCCCGGCCTGGCCAAGACCCTGACCGTCAAAACCCTGGCCAACACGATACAGGGAGACTTCAAACGCATCCAGTTCACGCCCGACCTGGTGCCGGCCGACCTGGTGGGCACCCGCATCTATAACCAGAAAACCAGCGAATTCAGCACTTCGCTGGGTCCGGTGTTCACCAACCTGCTGCTGGCCGACGAGATCAACCGCGCGCCGGCCAAGGTGCAAAGCGCCCTGCTGGAGGTGATGCAGGAGCGCCAGGTGACGATTGCCGGCATCAGCCACAAGGTGCCCTCCCCTTTCCTGGTGATGGCGACGCAAAACCCGATTGAAACCGAAGGCACCTACCCGCTGCCCGAAGCGCAGGTGGACCGCTTCATGATGAAGGTGCTGGTGGACTACCCGAGCGACGAGGAGGAATTCGTCATCGTCCAGCGCGTCACCGGCCCGGCGGTGGCGGTATCGGCCGTGGCCAGCACCGAACAGCTGGCCGCGCTGCAGGCCGAATGCCGGCGCATTTATGTCGATCCGACGCTGGTGCAGTATGCCGTGCGGCTGGTCTCCAGCACGCGCGACCCGGCGCGCCACGGCCTTGATGAGCTGGCCCGCTTCATCACCTTTGGCGCCAGTCCGCGCGCCACCATCAACCTCACCGAAGGCGCCCGCGCACTGGCCATGCTGCGCGGCCGCAGCTACGCCCTGCCTGAAGACATGGCCGACCTGATCCCCGACGTGTTGCGCCACCGTCTGGTGCTGTCTTATGAAGCGCTGTCCGAAGGCTTTTCGGCCGACCAGATCGTGGGCCAGATCATGGCAAAAATCCCGCCGCCCGCCAGGCCGCTCGCCCATGAAAAACTCGTGGCTTGAAAGCCCCCACGCGCCGCCGCTGCGCGGGTCGCTGCCCCCGGCCGCCCCGCCTGCGGCCCGGCAAGGCCGGTTTCGCGGCCGGAACTTGCATGGGCGGGGAATAGCGCTTGTTCGTCCCGAGATATCAAACGATGACTGGGGAGTCCCACGTGCCTAGACTGTCGCTTGCTTCGCAGCTGCCTGCTGTCGCAGCCCCTGCCGAAAGCGCAGAGCAGCTGCTGCGCCGGCTGGAGTGGACCGTGCTGCGCCGCCTGGATGGACTGCTGCAGGGCGATTACCGCACGCTGCTGCGCGGCACCGGCATGGACCTGGCCGACCTGCGCGGCTACCAGTACCACGACGATGTTCGGCATATCGACTGGAACGTGACGGCCCGGCTGCAGCAGCCGCATGTGCGCGTCTTCACCGAAGACCGCGAGATGAACGCCTGGTTTTTGCTCGATATGAGCCCGTCCATGGATTTTGGCTCGGGCGAGCAGCGCAAGCGCAACGTCCTGACCGATTTCGTCGGCGTGCTGGCGCGCCTGCTGAGCCGCCACGGCAACCGCGTGGGCGCGCTGCTTTACGGCGCTGGCGTGGATGCGCTCATACCGGTGCGCGGCGGTCGCCACCATGTGCTGCATTTGATTCATAGCCTGCAGACGCGGCCGGAAGCCGCCAGCGCAGGGCCTACCCGGCTGCATGAGTTGCTGCAGTCAGCCGCCCGCCTGGTGCGCCGGCGCTCCACCCTGTTCGTGGTGTCTGATTTCATTAGCGAGGCCGGCTGGGAAAAGCCTTTGGGCCTGCTGGCCCAGCGGCATGAAGTGCTTGCCGTGCGCCTGCTGGACCCGCTGGAACTCGAATTGCCTGATCTGGGCCTGATTCCGATCCGCGACGCAGAAACCGGCGAACAGCTGCTGGTCGATACCCACGATGCCGGCTTTCGCAAGCGCTTTGCGCGCATCGCGGCCCAGCGCGAAGCCGAATTGCGGCAAGCCCTGGCGCATGCCGGCGTGGACACGCTGGAACTCTCGACCGCTGACGAGCTGGCGGGCGCCATCATGCGTTTTACCGACTTGCGCAAACAGCGCAGCCGCTCATCGGGTGGCCCTGCGGCAGCGGGCAGATGGCCTGGCCACCTGAGGCGTAGCGCCTGAATTGCGCGGCAGGAGCAGCCATGACCTTTCCAATGACCTTTCTCTGGCCCCAGTTTCTCTGGCTGCTGCTGACGCTGCCGGTGCTCATGGCGGTCTATGTCTGGCTGCTGCAGCGCAAGAAAAAAATGGCTTTGCGTTATGCCAGCCTGTCGATCGTGCGGGAAGCCATGGGCCAGGGCCAGGGCTTTCGCCGGCATATTCCGCCACTGCTGTTCCTGCTGTCGCTGGCAGCCATGCTGGTGGCGGCTTCGCGGCCGCTGGCCGTCGTGACCCTGCCCTCGCAAAATGAAACCATCATGCTGGCCATGGATGTGTCGGGCAGCATGCGCGCCACCGATGTGCTGCCCAACCGGCTGGTGGCCTCGCAAAACGCCGCCAAGGCTTTTCTGGCCGATCTGCCCCGCACGGTACGGGTCGGCGTGGTGGCCTTTGCCGGCACCGCCGCCGTGGTGCAGCCGCCCACCCTGAGCCGCGAGGACCTGACGGCGGCGATTGACAAGTTCCAGCTGCAGCGCGGCACGGCCATTGGCAACGGCATCATCGTGTCGCTCGCCGAGCTGTTTCCCGACGCAGGCATTGATCTGGAATCGATGGAAACCGGCAGGGAGCGCCAGCACGGAATTTCGCTCGACCAGGCCTTGAAGAGCAACAAAGAGGCCATTGACCTGACACCGAAAAAAGACTTCACGCCAGTCGCGCCTGGCTCCTACACCTCGGCCGCCATCATTTTGCTCACCGACGGCCAGCGCACCACCGGCGTCGATTCACTCGATGCGGCCAAGGCAGCCGCAGACCGGGGCGTGCGGGTCTATACCGTCGGCGTAGGCACGGTGGAAGGAGAAACGATAGGTTTTGAAGGCTGGTCCATGCGCGTCAAGCTCGATGAGGAAACCCTCAAAGGCATTGCCCGCGCGACCCAGGCCGAATATTTTTATGCCGGTACCGCAGGGGATCTGAAAAAGGTTTATGAAACGCTCAGCTCGCGCCTGACGGTGGAAAAAAAAGAAACCGAAATCTCCGCCCTGCTGGCACTGCTGGCGGCGGCGCTGGCACTGGTCTCGGCCACTTTGTCGCTGCTGTGGTTCAACCGGATCCTGTGACGTGCCTGCACCACCTCCGGGTTCCATCTGGTGTTTTTTGCCGCTTCACGTTTCACTGCCGCATCACTTGCACACGTGCCGATCCGGCGGTTTTTTTGGGCTCCGCGGAGAAGCATCGTTTCAATAAAACAGTTCCGCGATGTCCAGCGTGGAATCCTTGCCGATCTGGGCATGACAAGTCGAGAGGCAACAGCTCAGCCGTAGTGCCTGTTCATGCTTTCACATGGCATTCGCGCCGCAGCAGGGACAGGGCGTCC
This sequence comes from Polaromonas sp., assembly GCA_039925285.1. Classification (GTDB taxonomy): domain Bacteria; phylum Pseudomonadota; class Gammaproteobacteria; order Burkholderiales; family Burkholderiaceae_C; genus Polaromonas. Next base: position 2,374 of record JBDSZF010000072.1, on the reverse strand, counting down.
TGCAGCGCATAGGTCGAGTCGCTTTGCAGCGTCGGCTGGGCTTCTTCGACAAAAACGTCCCACAACTGGAGATAGTCGTCCTGGTACTGCACCGGCGCATGCTCAGCAATATATTGACGCGCGAGGTCTGGATTGAACCCCGGCCTGGCGCCCGGCTTTTGAATCTTGCGAATCAGGGCGGCTGCGCCTTTTTGCGTCAGCATGGTTTTAGGCGCTGCACCGGCCGCCACGCAGACGAACAGGGTCAGGAGCGAGCCGTCATCGCAGTTTCCGCCGGTCGCTTTGTCCCAGGCATGGGAAATGGCTCGGTCGTGGTGGTCCAGTTCGCTGGCGATGTCTTCCACCCAGAAATAGCGGCCCAGCAACGGCGGGTGATGATCTTCGCTGTCATTGGCAAAAAGCGCTCTGGCAGGCAGTGCGCTGTCAAGAATCTGCGGCAAATCAGCCAGCACCGATTGCTGCACAGCCTGCACCACGTCCCTGAATTCATCGGGCAGGTTTTCGGGAACCGTGATGGATAAAGCCACGGCTCTGGGGCGGCTGGCTTTGGCGGATTTGCCGGCCTGCGCTGCGGCCCGGGTTTTGCCTGCGCGGTGTTTTGTACGCAGCGCTGTGACCATTTTTTCAAACTCAACCCAATCGGACAATTCCGTGCGCCGGCTGGCCAGCGCCAGCAGCGCGCTGCGAATCACCGCTTCGGCATGGGTGTGGGCCTCTTCGAGTTCTTCCGTGTCCATGCCCAGATGCCCGGCCAGCCAGATGGCGGCGTCTTTCTCCTGCTGGATCGGGCGGCGCCTGGCCAGTTCGAGCTGGTAATCTGCAAAGCTTTTGAGCGACCATTCGGCCAGCCCTTTGGGGGGGCCGCTTGCCTCGACGCCGCTGTCGAGGCTGGCATGAAAGCTGGTGCTTTCTGGCATGGCCAGCAAGGCTTTGAGCATGTCCGAGCCGCCTTTTGAGCGGGACAGAAAGGAATGGTCGCGCAGCGACCCGGCGGCTTTGCGCAAGTCGCCGCCACTGCTGCTTTCAAGATGCAGGCTGACCAGATTGACAATGCGGTCCCTGGCTTTTTCAAGATCAGGACGCAGGAACTCGTTGCCGAAGTAGCGTGCAATCTGCACCATGCCTTTGGGTGCATCGGTGCAGATGAGGTCCAGTTTCTGGCGGTCGATGATGCCGTTTTGAACACCAAACTGCAGCGCTTTTTCAAAAAACGGGCGCGCATCGTAGAGCGAAATTGAAGCGGGCGAAACGGAGACTGAGGCGTGCATAGGCATGGTGAACTCAGATCGCCGCTTCCTCGTCCGACTCGCGGGCGGCCGGCGTGGCCTTACCCCGGTCGGTTTCGCCCGTTTCCACCCGGCCGTCGTCCTCCTCGGTGTCGTCCTCGCCCTCTTCCTCCAGGTCGTGGGCGCGGGCCTTGGCGCGCAGCACCGTCAGCATTTCGATGAACAGGTCCGGGTTCTCATAGCGCAGCAGCCAAGCCATCTCCATCCAGTCATGGTCGGCAATGTCGTCCTGCTCGACCTGCGGCCGTTCGTAGGCTCTGGACTGCAGTTCGGCCCTGGAAACCAGCTCGCCGGTGTCCTTCATGGCATCAAAAGTGCCGTTGCAGGCAAAGGCTTCGACGCGGTCCCATTTCTCGGTGAAATAGTCGGCCAGCGCCTCGCTGCCGCCTTCGAGATCGCCGATCGCCGTGAGGAACTCCAGCGGATCGGCGTCGTCCCGGAAAATGATGGCGTTCATCATGCCGCGCAGATGGGTGCGGGTCAGGTCCTTGTACTGCTTTTCAATCACCACGGCGCGCGCGAACTGCTCGGGCGTGACCAGCAGGTTCACCACCGATTCCCTGGAGTTGTCGTATTCGCGGATGACCGCCAGGATGTCCTTGGGCGGCAGCATGTCGAGCACCACCATCAGGGCGGCGTCGCCTTCGGTATCGGCCAGTTCGACCAGCGCGGACTCGGCGCCCACGATGTCGCCGGCGGCAATCAGAGTCTGGGTTTTTTCAATCAGGGCAAGGTGGTTCATACAGGCTTTGCGTCTCTTCTACTATCTTGTCGATCGGTCAGTCTTTGCGGTCAAAACCCTGCCCGGCCAGCCAGTCGGCGCCGGCTTCTTTGCGGGCACGGGCATCGCCCGGTTGATTGCCGTCTTCATCGTCGTCAAATTCATCGTGATCATCATCCCCGTCTTGATCAGCATCGTCGCCATCCGAGGCATCATCCCCGCCCTGCAGGGCAGACGCCATATCAGGCTTGCCCGCCATGTAGTGCAGGCCCGCAGCCACCGTCAAAAACCACTCGCCACCGGGCTCCTTCACGATGACCTGGAGCAATTCCCTGGCCCACGGCGCCACCTCAATACCGTCAGCCAC
>JBDSZF010000071.1:0-5893 GCA_039925285.1 Polaromonas sp. | reverse complement strand
TGCGCGGCCTGCGCCTGCTGGGCGCCAAAAACGTCAGCTACCTCGTACCCGACCGAATCATTGACGGCTACGGCCTGACTGCGCCGATTGCCGAGCGCGTGAAGGCCAGCGGCGCCGATGTGCTGGTCACGGTGGACAACGGCATTGCCAGCATCGACGGTGTGGCCAGAGCCAAGGCGCTCGGCATGCAGGTACTCGTGACCGACCACCATTTGCCCGCGCTGTTCAACGAGCAGATCGGCTTGCCCGACGCCGACGTGATCGTCAACCCGAACCAGCCCGACTGCAATTTTGAAAGCAAATCGATGGCTGGCGTCGGCGTGATGTTTTACGTGCTGCTGGCGCTGCGGGCCGAACTGCGTGAACGCGGCGTGTTCAGTGCCGGCAACCAGCCCAAGCTCGACACCCTGCTGCCGCTGGTCGCGCTGGGCACGGTGGCCGACGTCGTCAAGCTCGACACCAACAACCGCCGGCTGGTGGCGCAAGGCCTCAAGCGCATCCGGGCCGGCGCCCTGCCTGCCGGCATTGCCAGCCTGTTCAAGGCTGCAGGCCGCCAGGCGGCTGTCGCGACGACCTTCGATTTTGGTTTCGCACTCGGTCCGCGTATCAATGCAGCGGGTCGCCTGGCCGACATGACCCTGGGCATCGAATGCCTGCTGACCGACGATGCGGCGCGGGCCGACGAGCTGGCGCAGATGCTCGACGGCATCAACCGCGAACGCCGCCAGATCGAGTCAGGCATGCGTGAGCAGGCCGAGCTCGCCGCCGACGCGATGATTGACGAGGACGCGCACGGGGAGCATGGACCGCCGCCAGCGATTGCGATTTTCGACCCGGAATTCCACGAGGGCGTGGTCGGCATCGTCGCCTCGCGCATCAAGGACAAGCTGCACCGGCCGACCTTTGTGTTTGCCGCCAGCCAGGCGCCGGGCAAGGAGCATGAACTCAAGGGCTCGGGCCGCTCGATTCCGGGTTTTCACCTGCGCGATGCGCTCGATCTGGTGGCCAAGCGCCATCCCGGCGTGCTGCTGCGCTTTGGCGGTCACGCCATGGCGGCCGGCTGCACGATTGCCGAGGAAAATTTCGAGCAGTTCGAATACGGCCTGCAGCAGGTGGCCCGCGAATGGCTGGATGCCGCCACCCTGACGCGCCGGCTGGAAACCGACGGCCCGCTGGCGCCCGAATACCGGCGCGCCGACCTGGTCGACACGCTGCACCGCGAAGTCTGGGGCCAGGGCTTTGCCGCGCCCACCTTCAGTGAAGAACTCGAGGTGGTGTCGCAGCGACTGGTCGGCGAAAAGCATCTGGCCCTGAAGCTCAAGCACCAGGGCCAGCCGGTGGACGGCATCTGGTTCGGCCACACCGAAGCCCTGCCGGCACGCGTCACGCTGGCATTCCGGCTCGATGCCGATGAATGGAAGGGCGTCAAACGGGTACGTTTTCTGATCGAAGGGGCGGAAACCCAGCCGCCAAAGCGCCAGGGGAATTTGTCCGACGATCCTTGAGTCGGGCTGCCTACAGCCTGTCGCTGCGGGTGCGCTCATGATCAGTGTTCAGAAGACGCCCCCATCGGAGCGTCCACCATCGTCAAGAGGACATCATGAACACCATCATTTACATCGTCGGCCTGGTTGTCATCATCGGCGTGATCCTGTCGTATTTCGGACTGCGTTAAAGCGGGAAGGCGAGCCTCAGCGACACAGGCCCGTAAAACGGTCCTGTGCGCTGCAGGCACTGGGGTTGGCCAAAGTCGTGGCACTTGCTTGGCAATTGACCAGTTGTGCCTTGACCTTGTCCGAGTACTGCCATCCTGCAGCCAGCGGCGGCAGCGATGAACCCGGCTGCCAGGTCAGCGACTTCCATTTGTTGTGGCCGCGTTCCTGCAGCACGCCAAATTTGGCGCAAAACTGGCCCGCGAAGTCCTTGATAAACTGATTTCTCTGCGGGTCCGCAAAATTGGCGGTAATCAGATAGGAATCCACGGCCAGCGACGGCGACTCGTTGCCCGCCATGCCGAGCAAGGGGTAGCTGGCCTTTTTGATATCGGCCTTTTGGTAATCCTGAAGCACTTTTGCTGAATTGGGCTGCGCCGGATCAAACTTCAGCAGCTTGAGGTTGGCCGGTATGTTTTTCTCCAGCAGACTCAGCGGCTGGCCGCCCACCAGCACCATGACGTCAATTTTCGGATAAGCCTTGTAATAAGCCGGATCACTCAAGGCCATCAGGGCCGAACGGCGCCGCTTGGTGCCTTCATCGTCGCCGGTGGCGGTGGTGTTGATAAAGGGTGCCACGATGTTGGGCCGTTCCTGAAACAGCTTGCTGTAAATGTTCAGCGCCGTCAGATAGGTTCCGCTCTTCTCCATGTCCATCCACAGCGGCTTGCCCTTGATCTGATGAATGAATTCCATGGGGTCATCCTTGCGCACCAGAAAATGGATTTCTTCCTTGTACAGCGGCATGAACACCCGCAAATTGGCCAGCAGCTGGGTGTATTCGCGCCGCGTGGCCTCGGGAACTTCACGCGAGTCGCGCATCTGGACAAACGCGGAATACACATCCGATTGAACAATGGCCAGCGTCACGCCCTTGGTGCGGCTCATGTCCTCGACATTCGCCCAGGAGCCTTTGGAATCCTTCACTTCCAGCGACGGGTAAACCATGTCGCGCAAATTGCTGCCGATGGCGTAATAAGTGCCAGTCTTGCCACCGGTCACAATGCTTTCGGCCGTAGCGGCCAGCGACACCACCAACCCGTAAACGCCGGCCAGAACCGGCAGATAGCGCATCCATTTTTTCGGTAACTGATTCATTTGATAATTTCCTGAAAAAGATTGAAAACCTTAGCGCGCCAGGCGGCACAGACCGGCCCGCTCATCGGCCTCGGAACAGTTGCCCGTGATCGGCGGGGCGGGCTGCTCGGCTGTGGGCATCTTGCTCGTTTCGGCGGCCACCGGCGGCGTGATGAGCGCTGCGGAGGGTGCCGGCTCCGGGCTCTTTTTATCTGCCAGCAAAGACCAGGCGATGCCGCCGCCGGCCAGCAGCAGAACCAGCAACACGATTCCAAGGGCCAGCGCTTTGGAGTTGCCGCGCTGGGTGCCGGTGTCCATCAGCAGCAGGGGCTTTCCGCATTCATTGCAGACAAAGTCCAGCCCGCTCGGGACTACGACGGTAGTGCGCGCATCGGCGATCGAACAATTGCCAAAGTTTGAACATTTTCCGGACTTAGCGGATGTAGCTTCGATCAAGGGATTCCTCCTGATTCTTTTTAAGTGGGAACATGGAAAAGACTCGGATTCAAGCCGCTTCGTTTTTCAAAATCGCCACGGCGCGCCGGCCCGCATCCAGAAAGCGGCGATACGTTTCATCCTGAATGTTGCCACCGCGCAAGGCCTTGACCGTTTCCACCTCAGTCAAAATCGCCCGCTGCACCTCGCTGCGGCGGTCCTGATGCAGGTAGCCGGCGCTGGCCAGCAGCGCATTGCAAACCGACTCGATGGTGTGCAGGTTGGCCAGGTCCACGCTGTCGGCGCTGGCCAGAAAGCTCTTGCCCAGCAGCACCGGATCGTTGTCAAAACCGTCGGCGTCCTTGGTCAGCAGCAGCACTTCATCGACGCCGGTGGCCGGATTTTTTCCTTCGTGGATAAAGCCCAGCGCCTTGGCCAGCAGCACGTAAGGCAGCGCCTGGACCTTGACCTCGGCGCTCGACGCCACGAACAGCTTCGGCCAGGCGTTGCCGTCGCCCTCGGTGTGCAACTCCAGCCGGGCGCGGGCGCCACCGGTGTCGATGCGGCGGCGGTATTTTTCTTCCAGCAGCTTCAGCGGCTTGAGGTAGCGCAGCGGCAACAGATTGGTGATCGAGACCAGCGTGATCTCGTTCAAACGGCCATCGGACTCGATGATTTCCATGTCGCCGGTCTTGGCTTCGCGCAGCGCGCTTTTGAGCCCCTTGCTGAAATCGGCCTGTTCCGGCGCCTTGGGCAGGATGACGGTGAATTTGCTCACCGCCGTGGGCACGCCCACCGGAATGCCCGGCGCGGCGCGATGCATTTCCAGCGGCTCCAGCGCGACAAAGTTGCCGGCGCGGCTGACCAGCTCGTTCACATAGCTTTTGAGCTCCTGCGGGTCTGCGCCGTAGCGGTCACGCAGCTTGTCAATGATCGACACGCCCAGCAGCCGCTCCTTGGGGTTTTGCACCAAGTTCTGGTGGGCAATGCGGGCGTTGTCCTCGCACACGGTTTCCAGCACATCGAGAAAAGCCGATTCCGGCACGCGCTGATTGAACTGCGCAAAGCCCGCATCCGGCCCGATCTTTTCGACCAGCGCGGCACGCACCCGGCTGGCCTGGGTCTTTTGCTCGGCCTCGTCGAGCACCAGGCGGCGGCTGACGGCCTTGACCTGCAGCGGGTCGTAAAAGCGGATCAGGTGCTGGCGCAGGTCGCCCGCGCCGCCATCGGTGAGCCGCGCCTGGATGCCCGTTTCGAACTTTTTCAGCGCCTGCTGCAGCGTGTTGGCGACGCGGTCCACCTCGCCCTTCAAATCGGTGATTTCGGCAATCACCTCGATCAAGAACGCCTTGGCAAATCCCCAAGCCTCGGCGCGGGTGCGATAGACGTACATTTCCTGCAGATGCACGCCATGCGCATCTAAAAGACTGTCGGGCGTTCCCAGCAGGTGTTTGGACAGCAAGCTCATGCCGGACCATTTCTGGGCATTGCCCAGCACGCGCGACTGCGCCTGCTCCTCGGCGTTGCGCGCGCGCACCACGTTTTCGTCGCAGGCTTTGAGGCGCTCGTCCAGCGTCTCGGTCAGCGCAATCAGCAGGCGCGAAACGTCCCAGGCCGACTTGGCGCCGACTTTCCATTCGTTGACCAGTTCCTGCTCGATGCGACTGCGAATCTCGCGCGCCATGTCCTTGCGCGCCTTGAGCTTGGTGCGGTAGAAACCGGCCACGCCCAGCGTGCGGTAGTCGTCCTGGTAGCGCTTTTCGCACAGCCTGGTGAGTTCGTCGAGCCAGGTGGCGCGCTCGCGCTCGCGCACCAGCGACTTGAAATTGGGAATCACCGCCTCCCACTCGCCGGTGAACGACTTCCAGCGCTTGTTGTTGGCGTCCTCGGGCAAGATGCCCAGCGCCAGCGTCAGGTGATCGTCCGACAGCAGCCAGCGCTGCTGCGTTTCCTTTTGCTGCACGAACTCGTGAAAGTCCTGCTTGCGCGGCTCGTCAATAAAGCCCGAAGCCGGTTGCCAATGGTTGAAACGCAACTGCAGCGCCGCCTGCCGGGCAAAGCTGTAGGTCAGGTATTCGCTGATTTCTTCTTCGGGAATGGCCAGGCGCTTAATGCCAAAGGCCAAAAACCGCTTGGAGCGCTCGGGGCTGCGGCCCTGCGGCGCGGTTTCGGGCGAGCCATCGCCGTTTTCGGCGTTTTCCATGCGGTCCAGCGAGGCCCAGTTGACATGGTTGGCGGCAACGATTTTCTGGTACAAAAAGTCCGCGACGATGCCGGGCAGGTCGCGATCGACATCGACCGTCAGGCCGTTCTCGTTCTCGTTGCCAAAGACAAAGCAGCCATTGAACGGATCGGTCAGGCTCAAGCGCTCTTTCACGCCGGTCACGTCGTAAGGCTGGTAGGCGCCCACCGACAGGGCGTTGAGTTCGGTCAGCGCAGCAAAGCCGTTGGCGTGGTAGTTGCCCGTGTCCCAGTTGGGATGGGGGTAGGCATCGGGCAGCAGCGCGTAGACCAAAATGCGAAAGCGCCGCGAATCGGGGTACAGGGCGCGCAACTGCGCCACCGCGTCCACCACGCTGCCGCTGCCGGTGCCGCCCGCCAGCCCGACGACGATGTGAAAGGTGACTTCGGTCTGGCCGTTTTGCTGCAGCAGCTTGACCTGCGACTGC
>JBDSZF010000070.1:0-11013 GCA_039925285.1 Polaromonas sp. | reverse complement strand
AGGCGAAGGTGGTCACGAGCAGCCCCACCAGTGCCCACCAGGCAGCGACGGTGCCGCGCAAACCCTTCATGAGACGCATGTGCAGCCAGGCAGCGTAGTTGAGCCAGACAATCAATGACCAGGTTTCCTTCGGATCCCAGCTCCAGTAACCGCCCCAGGCCTCAGCCGCCCAGAGCGCGCCCAGCACCGTGGCAATCGTGAAAAATGCAAAACCGACGGCAATCGCCTTGTACATCACGTCGTCCAGCACTTCCAGGCTCGGCAGGCGCGCGGCAATGTGCTTGCGGCCCAGCAAAATACCGCCGGCAATCAAGCCAGCCGCCAGCAGGTAGCCGATCCAGTAATGGCTGCCGCCGGCCTCGAGCGGCGATTTGCGGAAAACAATCGGTACAAAACACAGCACCACGCCCAGCAGCCACAGGGGTGTGAGCTTGTACCAGCGGGTTTCGTGGGCCTGCTGTTTGACGTGGTAGGACAGTGCCACCATGGCCGCCAGCGAGAACATGCCGTAGCCGATGAAGTTGGCCGGTACATGCAGCTTCATCCACCAGCTTTTCAGGGCCGGCACCAGCGGCTGGATTTCATGGGCTTCACGGACCACGGTGTACCAGAGCAGAAATCCGACCGCGCCACTGACCACCAGCATCACAAAGGCGCCCAGCGCGCGGGTCTTGTACTCGGCTTCAAAGTAGAGGTAAAACGCCGCCGTCATCCAGCAAAACAGCACAAACACTTCATAGAGGTTGCTGACCGGGATATGCCCGACATCAGCGCCAATCAGGTAGCTTTCATACCAGCGCACCAGCGTGCCGATGAGCGCCATGCCAATACCCACCCAGGCAATCTTCGAACCCAGCGACTCCAGCGTCGCGCTGTGGCTCGAACCCGTTGCCGACGGAGTATTGCCGGCGAACATGCCGAGCCAGTAGAAAATCGTGCTCATGAAAAAAAGCACACTCATCCACAAAATCGCCGACTGGCTGGACAGGAAATACTTGAGCCAGAACACCTGTTCGGCCCGCGCCAGATCGCCCTGGTAAGACGCGATACCCAGCAGCGCAAAACCGGCAACGACCATCATCAGCAGGCGCAGGGGCCGCCAGAACCAGCCCATCGCAATGGTCGCCGGAATGGCGGCGAACAAGATGCCCTTTTCATAGACATCCATGTAGGCGCTGTACTGGGCAAAAGCATACAAAAAACCGCCAGTCACCAGCACGGCAAACACCCAGTCGAGCGCATTGCGCCGGGCAAAATAACCTTCATTCAGGCTCAGCGTGCTGCCGCGTCCCGCCGAAAGCGTGGTCGTGGTGTTGATGCTCGTCGTGGTGTTCATAGGGGCGCCTGCAGCAGTTTTGTCTTCAACATCTCGAATTCCTTGTCGCCGTCCATGGTCTTGCGGTTGGTGGACAAGGCCATGGTGGCCTGGCTTTTGCCGGCAGATTCTGACACTGAATGCCCGACACCGGCATGGCCTGCGAAATCATCATTGCTGCCGGCAGGGGTCTGGGTTTGCGGTGCCAGCCAGACCCAGAGGCGGCGCTCGCGGATGTAGAGCATGGCAAACACCCCCAGGATCAGGAAGGCACAGCCCAGATAGACAATCGTCTTGCCGGGCGCGCGCGCCACCTGAAAGACGCTGGCCTGAACCTGCTTGAAATCCTTCAGTTCAAAAGCCATGGGCGCCGGATAGTGCGGCGCGTCCGACAGGCTCAGCACCATCTGCGACATGAACGCCTGGGTTTTTTCATCCTGCGGCAAGGGTTTGAGGCCGGCTTGTTCGCGCGTCATGGCGGTCAGCTCAAACAGCACGCCATTGAGGATGCGAACCAGCACTTCGCCGGCGCGGTTGCGCTCGGCCTCGGGCACGTTGGCTTCCATGAAGTCGGAAATCGCCTGCAGCCCGGCAAGCGGTTTCACCTTGCCAGCCGGCGCACCGGCGGCAGAAAGGGGAGCCGCATCTGACCCGGCAAACAGCGCCAGCGCACGCGATGCCGAGTCCGTGAGCTGCTGCGCCAGTTCCGGGCGACCCGTGCCAATCGCCAGACGGGCATAGCGTTTGACTGCCAGCTCGCGTTGCGCCGGATCGGCCAGCGCGGCACGCAGACGCACAAAGGTATCCATGCTGCTTTCCGGGTCGGCCGGAATGCGCAGGTACTGGAAAGGATCAGCCGGGTTTTCACGCACCCCCATCAGGAACATCGCCGGGCTGTCGGGGTTGTTGTCCATCTTGACGGGCAACATGTAATTCTGGAACTCACGCGCCTGGCCAGCGGCGTCGCGCAGCTTGTAGCTCACGCTGGGCCCCACATTGCGCAACTCTTTTTGCGTGACGGTCTTGTTGGCCGCACCCAGCCGCGTCTCAATCGCCTTGTGCAAATCGACCTTGCGCACATCCGCACCCGAAGCGCCAACGGAGTTGCCGGCAAAATTCTCGACATTGATGACCCGCAGCGCGGTGTATTCGAGCGTGAGCTGTTCAGCGCCAGCGCCCTGGCCATTGCTCAGGCTGCTGGTGCCGCCAATCGTTCCCTGGATCTCGAAGGACTTGCTGGCAGCAGCCATCGGAATGGCCTTGAGCGTGACGCTGGAGCCGCCGTCATCAAAGCTGGACTGGTAAATCTCGATGCCCTTGTAGTTGGCAGGATGATTGACCTCGACGCGTGCCGGCGTTTTTTCGCCAGTGGCCTTGTCATGGATGATGATGTCGCTGGCAAACAGCTTGGGCATGCCGGTGGAGTAGTACTCGACGATGAATTTCTTCAGCTCCACCGCAAAAGGCAGCTCCTGCAGCAGCACGCCGCCCGGCTGGTTCAAGATCGCGGTGCTCGACTGCGTGCCTTCGGCAACCAGCAGATTGGCGCGGAAGGTGGGGTTGCTCTCGCTCAGCCGGTGCGCGGCGGGCACATCGGCAATCAGTCCGCCACCGGTAAACGTTGACTTGCCATTGAGCAGCATCTGCGCCCGCACGATCATGTCGCCGTCCAGCAGGCCGCCCACGCAGATCAGCACAATGGCGCTGTGCGCGGCGATATAACCGAGCTTGTTGGCAGAGCCCTTCTTGGCAGCGACCATCCAGCCCGCGCTGCGTTGCTGCAGTTTGACCTTCCAGCCGCTTTGCACCAGGGTTTGTCCGATGCGCCGTGCTGCCGCCTCAGGCGACTCGGCCAGCCCTGCCTGCGCACGGTGGCCAAAAGCCTTGAGGCTCTGCTCGCGCACATCTTCCTTGAGCTGGCTGAAGTCGGCCAGAATTTTGGGCGTGTTGCGCGCAATACACAGGGAGGTCGAAACCACCAGGAAAGCCAGGATCAGCAAAAACCACCAGGCGCTGTACACCGTATTGAGGCTGGCCAGGCTGAACACCTGCGCCCAGAACGGGCCGAACTGGTTGACGTAATTGCCCAATGGCTCCTGCTGCTTGAGCACCGTCCCGATCACCGAGGCGATGCAGATGACGGTCAGCAGCGAAATCGAAAATCGCATCGACGACAGCAACTCCACGGACGCGCGCAAGGTGCGCGAGCCCCAGTTGACTTTCATACCTTCGGTGGAAACTGTCATACGTGAGATTCAAACCCGAGGGCTCTGGTGTGGGGTGAGAGAAGACGGTAAAAACAAAAAAGGCGGGCCTTCTTCAGAAAGACCCGCCTTGATGTGATTGATTTTTACGGTTTGGGTTCAATCGGGCCTGCGATTTATGCGCAGTCCCGGCAAAAATAGTTCACCGTCACAGGCAAACTTCCCTCGCTCAACGCAGGCCGGCAATGTAATCGGCTACGGCGCGGATTTCCTTGTCATTGAGCTTGGCAGCGACCTGGGTCATGGGCAGGCTGTTGCCGCGAACGCCGTCGCGAAACGCCGTCAGTTGCGCAGCGGTGTATTCGGAATGCTGGCCGCTCAGGCGCGGGTATTGCGCAGGAATACCAGCGCCGCTCGGGCTGTGGCAGCCGGCGCAGGCGGCAATCTGGCGTTCTGCAATGCCGCCGCGGTAAATGCGCTCACCCATCGTGACGAGTTCTTTTTCCTTGGCAAAACCAGGCTTCGCTTTTTTCGATGTTGCCCAGTAGGCAACGTTTTTCATGTCATCGTCGGAAAGCGTGGTCGTAAAGCCTTGCATGATGGCGTTTTTGCGCTTGCCGGACTTGAACTCCTGCAACTGCTTGACCAGGTATTCAGGATGCTGCTGCGACAGCTTGGGATAGGCCGGCGTTCCCGAATTTCCGTCGGCGCCATGGCATGCTGCGCACACGGCCGTGAACGTGGCCTCGCCTTTGACCAGATCAGGCTTGACCACCTTGGCCGGAGCGGCTTCGCCCGCGGCGAATGACGACATGGCGGGCAAGACCAGCAAGGCGGCCAGTAGGGAAGTAGCGAACAGCTTCATATCGGGGGGCTTTTAATTGGTTGGCGCACAGAACTTGTCACTCTGTGATTTTACAATGGCTTCAAACCAACGCCTATTATTGGGGATTGGACAGGCGCCTAGCCCACAGTCTGCGGACCAGCGGCCTTTCACATCAATCCCCTACTTTTTGCCTGCCAATTCAATGGCAGCGCACGCCACCGACCTTCAGGGACCGCCCGACCATGACCTCCTCCACGCCTTTACCTCCTTCAGCCGCCGTCATCAAGCCCAATCCCAAAATCGCCATGGGCTGGCTGCACACGGCCAAATTCCTGACCACGGCACCAGAACTCAAGCACCTGCCGCGTATTGAAGTTCCAGAAATTGCCTTTGTGGGCCGCTCCAACGCCGGCAAATCCACCTGCATCAACACCCTGACGCAGCAGCACCGGCTGGCCTTTGCCTCCAAAACGCCTGGCCGCACCCAGAGCATCAACCTGTTTTCGCTGGGCAAGCAAGGCGTGACCGACGCGGTGCTGGCCGACCTGCCAGGCTACGGTTATGCGGCCGTGCCCAAGGAAGCCAAATACCGCTGGCAGCAGGTGATGGGCAATTACCTGCAGACGCGCGACAACCTCAAGGCGATCGTCCTGCTTTGCGACCCGCGCCTGGGCCTGACGGAACTGGACGAGGTGCTGCTCGACGTGATCCGGCCGCGCGTGGAAGAAGGACTCAAGTTCCTGGTCTTGCTGACCAAATCCGACAAACTCAACAAGACCGATGCGGCCAAGGCGCTGCAGATCGTCAAGCTGCAGGCCGGCGGCGGGGACGTCAAACTCTTTTCCTCGCTGAAACGCCAGGGCGTTGAAGAAGTGGCCCAGCATTTATGGGACTGGGCGCATCCCAAGGAAAAACCGGTCAAGGCAGCCAAAGCAGCACCTGAGGCCGCACCCGAAGCGGCGCCTGACGCCGAAGTGTCTGTACCGCCAACGCCTGAAGAGTCCTGAAATTCGGTCATACCCAGGCGTCGGGCTGATCACCCAGTTCAATACAGCGAAGGCTCGCCCTCAGGTCGGGTCTTGAAACGCTTGTGAACCCAGTAATACTGCGCCGGCATGGTGGCGATGCAGTCCTGCAACCGGGCATTCATGCGCGCTGTGTCGGCAACCGGGTCATTACTGGGGAAATCGGTCCAGGCAGGCAGCACCTGCACTTCGTAGCCATCGGCCGTCAGGCGCGGCAGCAAAGGCACGACCTTGGCCCGGCCCAGTCGCGCAAAGCGCGACAGCGACGGCACAGTGGCCGTTGAAATGCCGTAAAACGGAACGAACACCGACTCATCGGGCCCAAAATCCATGTCGGGAAGCAAATACAGCGGCTGGCCTTCGCGCAATGCCGTCACGATGGGCTTGACGCCCTCGATTCGTCCGAATAGACGCAAGTGGCCAAAGCGCTGGCGGCCCTGCAAGATCCATTGATCGACCAGCTTGTTCGACTGGTCGGTGTAGATCGTCGTCGAGGGCCGGGGCATCGCCAGCGCTGTTGCTGCCCAGGCGGCATCCAGACCGACAAAATGCGGCAGGAAAATGACCGTCGGGCCAGTGCCCGCGAGTTCTTCGACGGCACCCGTGAGCCGCACGCGCTGCTGCACCCATTCCTTGGGCGCATGCCACAGCCAGGCGCGGTCCAGCCAGGCCTGCGAGAAACAGACAAAGGTCTGCAGGGCCAGTTGGCGCCGTTCCGGCGCTGAAAGTTCCGGAAAACACACCCGGAAATTGGCGTCAACCACGCGCCGGCGCGCCCCGATCAAGGCGTATAGCACCCAGCCCAGCGCAGTGCCCAGGGCGCGAACGGCGGGCAGCGGAAAATACGCCAGCCCTTTCATGAAAGCAATGCCCGCCAGCGTGGTGACATGACCGGCCCACTGGGCAACGGTTTTCAAGCGGCTTCCTTGCGCGGTGTCTTGTAGCGCGCATAGCCCCACAAATACTGGCCTGGCTGAGTGAGCACGATGGCCTCAATGGCCTGGTTGATACGGGTAACGGCTTGCAGCATGTCGGGGTTTTCGCGGGTTTGCAGGCCAGTCACGGCGGGCCAGATTTTGAGGAGATAACCCCTGCCCCAAGGCAGGCGTTCGCAGCTGACCGGCAACAGCACCGCGCCGCTTTGCAAAGCCAGCCGGGCCGCCAGCGTCATGGTGTAGGCTGGCCGGCCAAAAAATGGCGCCCAGATCCCCCAGCCTTCGGGCGGCACCTGGTCGGTCAACATCGCCACGGCCTGATTGGCCTTGAGGGCTTTGTGCATCAGGCGGATGCCGCTGAGGCTGGCCGGCACTACGGTGAGGTTGCGGCGGTCACGGGCCCGGCTTTCGAGCCGGGCCAGCCAGGCCTTGCGGGCCGGTCGGTAAATCGCGGTGATGGGACCATAAAGCTCGGCCAGCGCCTGCGGCCCCAGCTCGAAACTGCCGCAATGCGGGCCGAAAAAAATCACGCCTTTGCCCTGGGCAAAAGCCTGCTCGACATGGGCCCGGCCTTCCACCTGGACGTTGCCCAAGCACGACTGCGCGCGCGGCCTCAGCCACAGCTTGGGCAGTTCACCGACAAAACGCCCGGTCTCGGCAATCGCAGGCCGGGCCACGTCAAACGGCAAACCCGCCTGGGCTACATTGGCACGAAATTGCGCCCGGTAACGCGCGCTGGCCAGCCAGACCAGCCAGCCCAGCCCCGCGCCCAGCGCATGCAGCACAGACAACGGCCAGTGGGAGAAAAAACGGAATAACCAGAACATCAAAGGGTTGTTAAATGTCAAGTCGGGGCTGAACGACGCCCTCCTATAATCAGGCCTGTCGCCGAGTTACTGAACAACTTGCAGGGCGACATTAAACCAAACTGCTAAAGCGTTCGCCAAAGCACCCCAATTGGCAACGCGCCAATTAACCTTATGGAGTGTACGCAATGGCGAACGATTTTCTCTTTACTTCCGAATCCGTCTCTGAAGGCCATCCCGACAAGGTCGCCGACCAGATTTCCGATGCCATTCTGGATGCCGTCTTCAAGCAAGACCCACACGCCCGCGTCGCCGCTGAAACGCTGACCAACACCGGTCTGGTCGTGCTGGCGGGCGAAATCACCGCGCTTCCCGAAGTCAATGTCGACTACATCCAGATCGCGCGCGACACCCTCAAGCGCATCGGCTATGACAATACCGAGTACGGCATCGACTACAAGGGCTGCGCGGTCATGGTCTGCTATGACAAGCAGAGCAAGGACATCGCCCAGGGCGTGGATCACGCCAGCGACGACCACCTGAACATCGGCGCCGGCGACCAGGGCCTGATGTTTGGTTATGCCTGCGACGAAACGCCCGAGCTGATGCCCGCGCCGATTTACTACGCCCACCGCCTGGTCGAGCGCCAGGCGCAGCTGCGCAAGGACGGCCGCCTGCCCTTCCTGCGCCCTGACGCCAAGAGCCAGGTCACGATGCGCTATGTCGATGGCAAGCCGCACAGCATTGACACGGTGGTGCTGTCGACCCAGCACAGCCCGGACCAGAGCGAAACCTCCACCAAGATGAAGGCTTCATTTATTGAAGCCGTGATCGAAGAGATCATCAAGCCGGTGCTGCCCAAGGAATGGCTGCAAGACACCAAGTACCTGATCAACCCCACCGGCCGCTTTGTCATCGGCGGACCACAAGGCGACTGCGGCCTGACCGGGCGCAAGATCATTGTGGACACCTATGGCGGTGCCTGCCCGCACGGCGGTGGCGCCTTCAGCGGCAAGGACCCGAGCAAGGTGGACCGTTCAGCCGCTTACGCAGCGCGCTATGTGGCCAAGAACATCGTGGCGGCCGGCCTGGCCCGGCAGTGCCAGATCCAGGTGGCCTATGCCATCGGGGTGGCCAAGCCGATGAATGTGACGGTCTATACCGAAGGCACCGGCGTGATTCCTGACGACCAGATCGCAGCGCTGATCAACCAGCATTTCGACCTGCGCCCGAACGGCATCATCCAGATGCTCGACCTGCTGCGTCCCATCTATGAAAAGACGGCTGCTTATGGCCACTTTGGCCGCGATGAGCCCGAGTTCACCTGGGAACGCACCGACAAGGCGGCACTTCTGCGCAACGCAGCCGGCCTGTAAACCGACCCGGGAGTCGGCAATCAGTCGGGAGGCTGATTGCCGACCTTGATGCCGGTCTTGTCACAGGCATTGGTGTTCACGCGATTGGCGGGTGCTGGGCATCGGTCTTTCCTGCTGAACATTCGGTTCAGCTCACAAAAGTACTGGCCTTCCTGGCACACGATTGCAGCCCCCCGACCAAAGACATAGCACCAAACCCAGCAGTCACGGTAAAAGGCCAGCGGCTGCGCATCGGTCTCTTCAACGCTTCAACCAAGGGCCGCTCGTGACATGCAGCCGTATGGCCTACAGGCGAAAGAATTTTGGAATCAGGAAAATTCGAATCCTTCTGGAGCATTGGAAGTCCTTACTCAACAATAAATATGTTGGACTCTAGCGGCAGTGCGTTCGGTTGTCCATAGGGATAAAGAAGGAAAACAACGTAGGGAAAGCCTCGCAAGAAGCTCATCCTTTCCTTAAGCAATCCGGATGCCGTCGCTAGCCTTCAAGCAAGACCGGTAAAAGGAAACCACTCTTCAGCCGGGACCGGCCAGGGGGCAGTAACGCAATTGAACGCAGCGGGCATCGTGGCTGAAGCTGACGCCTTCCTCATCGGCAAGAGCCTGCACATCGTCCCAGCCGAGGCTGCGATAAGTCTGTACACGGCCGCCCAGCCCGAGCAGATCGGGGTTACCGCCCGGCTCCAGCGCGATCGTCAATTGTGCCTCGTTGCCCCTCATTTCCGCAGTGACCACCACTTTTACCGCACCCTCCACGCCATCCGTCAGCGCCATCAGGCTGGCGGTAAAAACGCTGCGAAGCATGCCCCGCGGCAGTTGCATCGGCAGGTTTTCAGTCTCGTTGGCAATAGAAAACCCGCGAAAGGAAAGCTCGGTTGACATCAGGCCTAAAGACTCTTCAACCGCGCTGCTCACCGCCACCAGATCATTGTCCTTGAGCGCCAGCCAGGTCATCAGACTCGAGGAGGTTGCCGAGGCTTCTCGGCACAAGGCAGTGAGGGCTTGCGTGTTCTGGCCAAGCTGCGCCAGATCGGGCGTGAGCGCCTTCATTCGCCTTTCAAGCATGGCCGACATCATGCCAATGGGCTGCAGCGTGCCGGCGATGTTATGTCGAATGGCAGGCAGCAACCGGCGCATGAGCGCATAACGCGCGGCCTCGGCAAGACGCTCGTTCAAGAAGGGAATATCGCTGGACATAAGGGAGGTTTCTGGAAGAAGACAAAATTTCAAGTATTTCAGGTCGGGGGGATGGTGCGTGTAAGCAGATCCCTACTGAGCATGTCACAAATCTGCGCGGCCATTTCATCCATGGAAAAGGGGCTTGGAAATCAATTAAGCAGCGGTCTCTTGAAAAGCAGCATGATTGCCCCTATCATTAGCACTCGATGGTGTGGAGTGCTAACAGCATGCCCACACCACCAGTTTGACTGGCATCCGCTTTTCAGCGGGTGATTTTGATTTCCCCAAACCATTGTTTTAAACAAGGAGCTTTTCATGAACCTTCGTCCTTTGCACGACCGCGTGATCGTTAAACGCGTGGAAAACGAAACCAAAACTGCCTCCGGCATCGTCATTCCTGACAGCGCTGCTGAAAAGCCTGATCAAGGCGAAGTGCTGGCTGTCGGTCCAGGCAAGAAAAATGACAAAGGCGAACTCGGTGCCATGGCAGTGAAAGTCGGCGACCGCGTGTTGTTCGGCAAGTACAGTGGCCAGACCGTCAAGGTCGATGGCGACGAATTGCTCGTCATGAAAGAAGAAGACCTGTTTGCGGTCGTCGAGAAGTAATTTCCCGTCTCTTTCAATCCCTAATCAACTGAATCTGGAGAATTAAACATGGCAGCAAAAGACGTCATTTTCGGCGGCGAAGCCCGCGCACGCATGGTCGAAGGTGTGAACATCCTGGCCAACGCCGTCAAGGTAACCCTGGGCCCCAAGGGCCGCAACGTGGTGCTGGAGCGCTCTTTCGGCGCCCCGACCGTGACCAAGGACGGTGTGTCCGTCGCCAAGGAAATCGAACTCAAGGACAAGCTGCAGAACATGGGCGCGCAGATGGTCAAGGAAGTCGCTTCCAAGACCTCTGACATCGCTGGCGACGGCACCACCACCGCTACCGTGCTGGCCCAAGCCATCGTTCACGAAGGCATGAAGTACGTGGCTGCGGGGATGAACCCGATGGACCTGAAGCGCGGCATCGACAAGGCAGTGCATGCCTTGGTCGAAGAGCTGAAGAAGGCTTCCAAGGCCACCACCACTTCCAAGGAAATCGCGCAAGTCGGCTCCATTTCGGCCAACTCTGACGAAACCATTGGCAAGATCATTGCCGATGCCATGGACAAGGTCGGCATGGAAGGCGTGATCACCGTGGAAGACGGCAAGTCGCTCGAAAGCGAACTCGACGTCGTCGAAGGCATGCAGTTTGACCGCGGCTACCTCTCGCCTTACTTCATCAACAACCCAGAAAAGCAGTCCGCACTGCTGGACAACCCGTTTGTCCTGCTCTACGACAAGAAGATCAGCAACATCCGTG
>JBDSZF010000069.1:0-30841 GCA_039925285.1 Polaromonas sp. | reverse complement strand
CTTTCAATTGTTCCCGTGTTCAGTGAGTCGCTTTCAGGGAATCGCGCATGGCCTTGACCTGGTCATGATTGCGCTGGGCACCTTGTGCCTGACGTTCCACAACGCCCCGGATGGCCGGTGGCAGGTCTTCCTTGAGCGCCTTGCGGTAGCGCGCAACGGCAGCATCTTCGCCACGTTCGCATTCATCGAGCATGGCCTGGTCGCTGTAGGTGCTGAGGGTGCCGCGCACCGCCACCCATCCGCGGTGTAGCGCTCCGCTGACGGTGCCGCCTTCATCGGGCTCGCCGCCCAGTTGCCTGATGAGCGTCTGCAGTTCTTGCCCTGCCGTGCGGCATTCTTCTGCATGGCCCAGCCACATCGTTTTCAGGTCCGCCGACTTCGTATGCTCGGCAGAAGTGCTAAAGCCGTATTCGCCGTCGCGACAGGATTCGAGCAAGTCATTGAGGGTGTCGATAACATCATCGTTGTCCATAGTCATGTTGTTTACCTCACGGATAGTGTGTTTGCCGATGTTCCCTGCATTCCCACGCAGCTTCCAGTTTGTGAAACCACGCGATCTGAGGCTGCTCGGCCGGCAGCCCTGGCTTGAAGCCAGGTCAGGGTTGAACTTTCACGCTTCAGGTCTTGTGTTTCAGCGCATGGCTTCATGGTCGCCCAGATGCCAAACTGCTGCGGTCAGGCAAGCACAAACAGCGCTGTAGGAGAAAACCGCCCGGCGACTCCAGACAGAATCTGGACAGGCGCAGGTTTACCGGATCAATGTGCAGGGCATTCATCGAAAATCACCAAGCCTCACTCAAGTGTCGAGCTCCGGGTAATGGCGAAAGATGCCGTCTTCATTGAAGGCAATACGCCGCTCGCTCATCAGGTAAGCCGCTATCCGCTGGTGCTGCGCCACGCTGTCATGCAGCGCTGCGGCCAGCGGCGCTTTTTTCAGCGCTCGCCGGGTGTTTTTCGGAAAGGCGTACAGCAGGCCATCCACCAACTGGAACAGCGACAGGTCGGCATAAGTCAGCCTCTTGCCGACCAGATGCGCGCCACCCTTTTGATTGCGCATCAGCACGTTTTCAAACCAGGCGAGCTATTTGGGAAGACGGCTCTGGCGGAACTCCCTGGCGCGTTTGGCAGCTTCCGACTTCTGGTCGGCGTAATACAAGCCCATCGCTATGGGGTCGTGCGTGTCGTGAACCTCAGACACCATGTCGGCCATGGTGAGTTGCAGCTGGTGTGTCCACAAGCGCTTGATTTTGTCTTTGCTGACAAGCCCCAGGCGGGGCCCGAGGTAGAGCAGGATGGCAGCCGTTTGAGCCACGATGACTTTGCCATCGACCAGAAAGGGCGGCGCAAACGGCGGATGTTTCAGCGCCGGGCTTTGCATGGCCTCCATCATGACGGCAACGCCCTGCCCTTGCGCCGCGTCGCCGCGAGCGACATCGACATAAGGCGCTCCCGCAGCTTCCAGCGCCAGCCGTACAAATTCGCCGCGTCCCTGGATGCCGGGCCAGTAATGAAGCTGATAGGTCATGGCGCGCCTTTCACTGATGGTTTTTCAAAAAAACGCCACTCTAGCGCAGGCAGACCGTTGGACAAAGCTATTTATTCAATAGCAAAACTCACAAAGGCAGCGACGCCATACCGCTTGAACTGCCCGCCATGCATTGCGTCAGGCGGCTGCCGCAATCTGGCGCAATGCCTGCTCGAACACCTCAACCGGCTGGCCTCCGGAAATCAGGTGGCGGTCATTGATGACGACGGCCGGAACCGAACCGATGCCTTGCTGCTGGTAAAAATGCTCGCGCTTGCGGACTTCATCGCTGTAAAGACCTGACGCCAGGATTTCACGCGCTTTCCCGGTGTCAAGGCCCACTTCCCCGGCCACGCGTACCAGTACATCATGCGAAGCAGGACTTTGCCCATCGGTAAAGTAGGCCTTGAACAGCGCTTCCTTGAGCGCCTTTTGCTTGCCCGCGCCCTCAAGCCCGGCCCAATGCAGCAGACGGTGGGCATCAAAGGTGTTGTAAATCCTGCTGCGTCCGCCGCCGGGCTGGTCAGCCTTGCTGAAGGTAAAACCCAGCTGTTCGCCGCGAACGCGAATATTTTCGCGGTTGGCATGGGCCTGCTCTGGCGTGATGCCGTATTTTTCGGTGATGTGTTCGGTAATTTCCTGGCCTTCTGGCGCCATTTGTGGATTGAGCTCAAAGGGCTGAAAGTGCAACTCGGCAGTGATGTCACCCGCCACACGCTCAAGCGCCTGGTCGAGCGACTTCAGACCGATGGCGCACCACGGACAGGAAATATCAGAGACAAAATCGATTTTCAACGGAGTGGTCATGGTGGTGCCTGTTTGAATGCAAGCCGTTCACCTTGTGCCCAAGCCTGCGATATTCAAGTGCTTGAACTGCCGGCACTCAAGTCGATAAAGTGGCGTGCAGTTGTCCACTGTCCATCCAGTTGATGCATATCAAGCCGGTCAGCTGTCCCGGTTCCTAAACTGGGCCATGCAACTCCAGTTCCTTGGTGCAACAGACACGGTCACCGGCTCCAAATACCTGCTTCGGCAGGGTCAGTCCAGCCTGCTGGTGGACTGCGGGCTGTTCCAGGGCTACAAGCAATTGCGCTTGCGAAACTGGTCGCCGCTGCCGATTGACCCTGCGCGCATTGATGCCGTCATCCTCACCCATGCGCACATTGATCACAGCGGTTATCTGCCCCTGCTCGCCCGGCAAGGCTTCAGGGGAAAGGTGTATTGCAGCCCGGCGACCCTGGACTTGTGCAGCATCCTGCTGCCCGATTGCGGCTACCTGCTCGAAGAGGAAGCCGACTACCTGAACCGGCACAAGATGTCCAAGCATTCGCCGGCACTGCCGCTTTATACCCGCGACGATGCCCAGCGCTGCCTGAAGCTGTTCGAGCCCGTCGATTACCGCAAGCAGTGGCAGCCCGCCGAAGGCCTGAAAGCCACGCTGACGCCATCGGGCCACATGCCGGGCTCGTCCTTCGTCCGGCTGGACAATGGCGTGCGTTCCATCCTGTTTTCAGGAGACATCGGCCGGCCCAATGACCTGGTACTGGCCGGGCCCTCACCCATGGAAGGTGCCGACTATCTGGTGGTCGAATCCACCTATGGCGACCGGCTGCACAAGCATACCGACATGCTGCTCGAACTGGCCGGGGTGATCAACCGCACGGCGGCGCGCGGTGGCGTGGTGGTGATTCCTGCCTTTGCCGTCGGGCGTGCGCAAAGCCTGCTGTACTGCATCCACCTGCTCAAGTCGCAGGGCGTCATCCAGGATGTTCCGGTCTACCTCAACAGCCCGATGGCGGCCAATGCCACGCATGTCTATGAGCGGCACCGCGCCGAGTTGAGGCTGACAGCGGCGCAATGCCGGGCCATGGCGCACACGGCGCAGATCGTGCACACGCCCGAAGAGTCGCGCTTGCTCAATGCGCGGCGCGGTCCGATGGTCATCATCTCCGCCAGCGGCATGGCGACCGGCGGGCGCGTGCTCCACCACCTCAAAGCCTTCGCGCCGGACAAGCGCAACACCATCCTGTTCGCCGGCTACCAGGCCGGCGGCACACGCGGCGCCACCATCGTTGGCGGCGCATCGACGGTGCGAATCTTCGGGGAGGATGTACCGATTCGCGCCGAGGTGGCCATGCTCGACAGCCTGTCGGCCCATGCGGACGGCGCAGAAATCATCAACTGGCTGCGCGGCTTTAAATCAGCACCGCGCCAGACCTTCATCACGCATGGCGAACCGGCTGCGGCCGATGCGATGCGCCAGCGCATCGAGCGCGAACTGCACTGGAACTGTCACATGCCCTACTACCTGGAATCGGTCTTGCTGGACTGAGCTTTGGCCGGTTTTTTTGGCCCGCGTGCGCCCTAAGCCGGAACGCTGTCTTCTGATGCCCGCACCACCAGAACGGGCACGGTCGCGTGCCGCACAATCTGTTCGGCATCACTGCCCAGCAGCATGCGGCCGATGCCGCGCCGGCCATGGGAACCGAGCACGATCAGGTCGGCCCTGGCGAGCCTGGCCTGTTCGGCCACCTGCTCGCAGATGCGGCCGGGGCCCTCGTCGATCAGCACACTGTCAACCGCCACGCCCTTGTCACTCGCTTTTTTCCGGTCGTGCGCCAGCAGCTTTTCGCCGGCCACACGCATGAGCGGAATGATGGCGTTGAGGTAGTTCACGGCCGTCTCGAAACCATTGACGTAACCCAGCTCATCCACCACATGGAGCAGCCGCAGGCGGGCGCCGGTCAGCTGCGCCAGCCGTATCGCTTCATCGAGCGCCTTTTCCGAACTGGGGCTGCCGTCAACCGGCACGAGAATCTGGTGGTAGCTGGGCATGGCTTATTCCTGAGTTGAGAAAAGCATCTTTCCGCCCGGACGACTTATTGCATTTGCGCAAGGTCAATGACAGGCGCGACGATGCATTCCCGATGCAAACCCATGTGCAGACCTTCGCAATGCAAGACGCGAACCTGGCCGTGCAGGCTTTGCGGAGCGGTTCAGTTAACGGCGCGGCGGTGCTGGTCCCTTGATTCTTGCCCCTGAAGGCGTTATGCGCTTGCGCCAGATCAAGCCTGGGGGCGCTTGTGCGCGCCGATATGGAACGACTTGCGAAATATCAAGACACGCCATGGCAGGCTAAATATATTGAAGTCCGCAGCCTGCACTGCGGGGCACTCGAATGGATCAAAGGAGGGGTCAGGCGTCAACTACCCCGCCCTAAAAGGCGGAGCTTGAGGAGAAATCCAAAAAGCCAGGTTGAAACAGGGAAAGCGGTAACCAGTCCGCTACGTTAGCAGTAGGTCGTTCAGACGCACCAGCAAATGCTTCCTCAGTTTGCTGCTCTGCAAGGCTTGGAAATCATGCAGACCAAAGGTAAAGGGTCGAAGGTTTTAGTCGCTGCCCTCAAAAGCAGGAGCCGGTTGCTGACATTCCCGAGGGGAGATTTGCCGAAAGGCTTGCGTCACAAGGTCCGTAAGGGCAGAAGGATTTGGGTTTTGAAATGGCAGTATTTGTTTTGGACAGAGGCGCCAGGCCACTGATGCCGTGTACCGAGAAGCGGGCCAGATTGCTGCTCGAACGCGGGCGGGCGCGAGTACACAGGGTCATGCCGTTCACGATTCGCGTCGTTGACCTCGAAGCTGAAGATTGCGAATGTCAGGCGCTGCGCGTCAAACTCGATCCGGGCAGTAAAACCACCGGCATTGCTTTGGTGCGGGAAACAGCAGAGAAGAACGGCGTGGCCGTCATCAACCTGTTTGAACTGATGCACCGGGGCAAGCAGATCAGCGAAGCCCTCACGGCACGGCGTGGGCACCGCGGACTGCGGCGCAGTCACTTGCGCTACCGCGCGCCCCGGTTCCTGAACCGGGGCAACAAAAAGTCAGACTGGCTGGCACCCAGCCTGCAACACCGGGTAGGTACGACGCTGGCATGGGTCAATCGTTTGCAGCGCCTCGCGCCCGTCTCTGCGATCAGTACCGAACTGGTGCGCTTTGACATGCAGGCTTTGGAGCATCCTGATATTGAAGGTGCGCAATACCAACAAGGAACGCTTGCGGGCTACGAGGTGCGTGAGTACCTGCTTGAGAAATGGCATCGCACTTGCGCCTACTGTGGCGCCAGGAACGTGCCACTGCAAATCGAGCACATCCACCCCAAGTCGAAAAGTGGCTCAGACCGCATCAGCAACCTCACGCTGGCTTGCCAGTGTTGCAACCAGAAAAAAGCAGCGTTGCCCGTTGAGGTGTTTCTGGCCAGGAAGCCAGAGCTGCTCCAACGTATTTTGGCGCAGGCCAAACGGCCCCTCAAGGATGCCGCAGCGGTGAATTCGACCCGTTGGGCCTTGGTAAATGCCCTCAAAACCACGGGCCTGGTGGTTGAAACCGCATCCGGTGGCAGAACAAAGTTCAATCGAATTCAGCTGGGAATCCCTAAAACCCATGCGCTCGATGCTGCCTGCGTCGGCCATGTGAACTCGATTACCGGCTGGCAAAAGCCGACGCTGTGCATCAAGGCCATGGGGCGCGGCAGTTACCAGCGCACACGGCTGGACAAATTCGGCTGCGTGCGCGGTTATATGACCCGCTCTAAAAACATTCAAGGCTTTCAAACGGGCGACATGGTGAAAGCCGAAGTTACCCAGGGCAAGAAGACCGGCAGCTACACCGGGCGGGTTGCGGTTCGCGCTAGCGGCAGTTTCAACATCCAGACCCGCAGCGGTTTGGTTCAAGGCATCTCTCACCGTTACTGCACAGTGGTGCAGCGCGGCGATGGATACGGTTATCAACTGGTGGCAAAAACGGACGTGACAGGTACGCCGCCAAAGCAGGGGGATGCTTCGCATCCCGCGCTCTACCTCCCCGGCCTGAAGGCCGAGGTTTCACGCGCATTTCGATGAAATCCGATAGTCAAATCAAGGCCGACGTCACCGACGAACTGGCATGGGATCCAGCCATCAACGCCACCGGCATCGGTGTCATGGTCAAGGATGGCATCGTCACCCTGAGCGGCCACCTGGACAGCTTTGCCGAGAAACATGCGCTGGAGCAAGCCCTGCAGCGCGTCGAAGGCGTGCGCGGCATTGCCCTGGAGCTGGACATCAAACTGTCACCCGAACACAAACGCAGTGATTCCGAGATCGCACAGACGGCGGCCACCGCGCTGCGACTCAATTCGCTGCTGCCCGAAGGAAAAATCAAGGTCAAGGTCGAGGGCGGCTGGGTCACGCTGACCGGAGAAGTTGACTGGAGCTACCAGCTCGCCCGTGCCGAGCAATGCATCCGGCCGCTGGCGGGTGTGCGCGGCCTGGACAATCAGATCACGATCAAGCCGCGCGCCAGCGGCAAGGACATCCAGTCGGAAATCACCGCCGCGCTGACGCGGCAAGCCATGCGGGAAGCCAGGCACATCACCGTCGAGGTCGAAGGTGGCGTGGTGACCCTGCGGGGCAAAGTTCGCTCGCTGGCCGAGCGTGAAGCGGCCGTCGGGGCGGCGTTCTCGGCGCCGGGAGTCGCGCGCGTCGTGGACAAACTAGAGATCGGGTTCTGACGATGCCGGCCATTTTTCATTCTTGCTTTTTAAGCAACCCAAGGAAACCCATCATGAGCAAGCTTCGTGTCATCGATCCCGCCGTCAGCGATTCGTTTGAAACGGCCTTGCGCCGCTTCTTTGCACCGGTTTCGCTCGAAGCCGACACCCCGGCGCTGAAAATTCGGGTCGATATATCGACCCAATCCAAGAAGATCACGGTGCAATAAGGCGGCTGCATGGCAAGGCCGGATGTGCAGTCACCGGGCCAACCGGTGCTGCATATCCGGTCGCTCTGCAAGACCTACGGCAGCGGCGAGTCCGCTGTGCATGCGCTGCGCGATATTGACCTGGAGGTGCGCAGCGGCGAATTTCTGGTGCTGCTGGGGGCGTCGGGCAGCGGCAAGTCCACCCTGCTGAATATTCTGGGCGGCCTGGACGTTCCCACCCGTGGCGAGGTCGATTTTTTCGAGCATAGCCTCACCCATGCGACAGACGACGAGCTCACCCGTTACCGCCGTGAACATGTGGGCTTCGTTTTCCAGTTCTACAACCTCATTCCCAGCCTCACCGTGCGGGAAAACGTGGCGCTGGTCACCGACATCGCCAAACACCCCATGCCCGTGGACGAGGCGCTGGCGCTGGTGGCGCTGACGCACCGGTGCGACCATTTCTCGTCCCAGCTGTCCGGCGGCGAGCAGCAGCGTGTGGCCATCGCGCGGGCCATCGTCAAGCGCCCGCAACTGCTGCTGTGCGACGAGCCTACCGGCGCACTGGACTATGCCACCGGCAAGCTGGTGCTGGAGGTCATCGCAAAAATCAACACCGAGCTGGCAACCACGGCGGTGGTCATCACCCACAACGCGGCCATCGCGGGCATGGCGGATCGCGTGATTCGCCTCGTTGATGGGCACATCGCCAGCATCGAAATACCGGCGCAGCGCCTGACACCGGCAGAACTGTCGTGGTGACGGCATGAAAGCGCTGGACCGCAAGGTTTTACGGGATTTGCGGCGCCTGTGGAGCCAGGCCCTGACCATTGCCCTGGTGGTGGCCAGCGGCATCGGCGGCTTTCTGGCCAGCCTGTCGGCAGTGGACTCGCTGGCGCTGGCGCAGGGCAGCTTCTATGACCGGGGCCGCTTTGCCGATGTGTTCGCGACCGTCAAGCGCGCGCCTGACGCCTTGTCGGAACGGCTGCGCGAAATCCCCGGCGTCACGCAAGTCGAGGCCACGGTTGAAACCACCGCGCGCATCACGCTGACGGCCGGCCTTGACCCGGTCGTGGGCCAGCTGATTGGCCTGGCGAGTCGCCAGCCGCAACGCCTGAACCTGGTCACGCTGCGTGCCGGACGGCTGCCCAGCGCCGGCACTTACGCGGGCGGGGCGCTGGAGGCGCTGGTCTCCGAAGGCTTTGCGGCGGCGCATGGCCTCAAGCCCGGTGCGCAGGTCACGGCCCTCATCAATGGCAAGCGCCGGGTGCTTCGCATCACCGGCATTGCCCTGTCGCCCGAATACATCTTTGCCGGCCTGTGGGGCATGCCGGATTTGCGCGCCTTCGGCGTCTTCTGGCTGGACAAGGAAGCGCTGGCCGCGGCCATGAACATGACCGGCGCGTTCAACCATGTCGCCCTCAAGCTGGCGCCGGGGGCTTCGCAGCCGGCCGTGATCGATGCGCTGGACCGGCTGCTGGCCGCTGTCGGCGGCTTGCCGGCCCATGGCCGCGCAGACCAGGTGTCGCATGCCATGCTCGGCAACGAAATCCGCGAGCAACGCGTGCTTGGAACGCTGCTGCCTTCGATCTTTCTGGCGGTGGCGGCTTTTTTGCTGCACGTGGTCGCCGCCCGACTGGTCTCCACCCAGCGCGAGCAGATCGCTGCACTGAAGGCGCTGGGCTACGGCAACCGCAGCATCGCGGCGCACTACCTCAAGCTGGTCACGCCCATGGTGGGGGGCGGCTACCTGCTCGGCCTGCTGCTGGGCGACTGGCTGGGCGGTCAGCTCACCGCGCTTTACGCGGATTTTTTCCGCTTTCCCAGCTTCCGCCACCGCGTTTCGCTGCCTCTGGTATTGATCAGCCTGGCGATCGTCACCGTGACCACCCTGCTCGGAACCCTCACGGCCATCGCCGCCACGGTCAGCCTGGCGCCGGCCGAAGCCATGCGCCCGCTGGCGCCCGGCCACTACCGCCGCTCGCTGCTGGAGCGCTTGCCCCGCCTGCGCACCAGCCCCGCCCTGCGCATGATTCTGCGCAACATCGAGCGGCGGCCCCTGCGCTCGGCGCTGACGACGGGCGGCATTGCGGCGGCGGTGGCGATCGTCATCATGGGCAACTTCTTTCGCGATGCGATCGAGGTCATCGTGGACGCCAATTTCAACCTGGCGATGCGCGGCGACATCGCCGTCTGGACCACCGACCCGGTCGATGCCTCGGCCGCCAGGGCGCTGGCGCGCATCCCGGGGGTGCTGCAGGTCGAGCCTGGCCGCAGCGTTGCGGTTCGCTTCGTTCACGGTGCGCGCAGCGAGAGCGGCGCCATCCAGGGTTATGCGTCACCACCGCAACTGCGCCGCATCATCGACGTGGACCTGAAACAGGCCTTTCCCAGCCCGGATGGCCTGTTGATGACCGACCGCCTGGCCGACAAGCTCGGCCTGCGCGTCGGGGACACGGTGACGGTCGAGGTGCGCGAAGGGCGTCGCCCGGTGCGGCAGGTCGTCGTCGAACGGACGGTGCGCGACATGATGGGCCTGAACGCCTTCATGGAGCGGCAGGCGCTGAACCGCCTGCTCGGCGACGGCGATGTCGCCTCGCTGTTCAGCATCGCCGTCGAGCGGGGCACGGCGCAGCAGGTGCTGCAAGCCACGCAGGCCATGCCGCGCGTGGCCGGGGCGTTCAGCAAAGCGAGCATGCTGCGCAACATGCAGGAAGTCTCGGCCCGCAACATCCTGATCATGAGCACCATCCTGACCGCGTTTGCGGGCGTGATTGCGGTAGGCGTGGTCTACAACAATGCCCGCATCGCGCTGGCCGAACGCAGCTGGGAACTGGCGAGCCTGCGGGTGCTCGGTTTTACCCGGGCCGAGGTCTCCACGCTGCTGCTGGGCGAGCTGGCGCTGGGCATTGCGCTCGCCCTGCCCCTTGGAATGTTCCTGGGCTGGGCGCTGACCCA
This sequence comes from Polaromonas sp., assembly GCA_039925285.1. GTDB lineage: Bacteria > Pseudomonadota > Gammaproteobacteria > Burkholderiales > Burkholderiaceae_C > Polaromonas. The sequence continues at coordinate 20,623 of JBDSZF010000069.1, read as the reverse complement.
CACGCTGGTGGGACTGATGCGCTCGGACCAGTTTCTGTTTCCGGTCGTGATACGCCCCCGCACCTATGCCTGGGCCGCGCTGTGCGTGGTGGGCGCCGGCCTGGCCAGCGCGCTGGTGGTGCGCCGCCGCATCGACCGGCTGGACATGGTGGCCTCGCTCAAGACCAGGGAATAAACCGTGCCCAGCAAGACCACCTGGACCCTGATCGCTGCCGCAGCTGCCGCAGTCGCCGCGCTGGTGTGGGCCTTTTCGCCGCGTGCCATCGAAGTCGAGACGGCAACGGTCACGCAGGGCCGCTTCGAGCAGTTCATTGAAGAGGACGGCCGCACCCGCCTGAAAGACCGCTACACGATTTCAGCGCCAGTCGCGGCACGGCTGTCGCGCATGACGCTGCGCGAAGGCGACCAGGTCAGCGCTGGCGACACCGTGGCGATTCTGACGCCGCTGATGTCGCCCATGGTCGATGAACGCAGCCGGCGCGAAGCCGAGGCCCGGCTGAAAGCCGCCACGGCAGGCGTTGAACGCGCAACCGCCCGAGTGCAGCGCGCTGATGTGTCCCTGCAAGAGGCGGGGCTGGAGTTGCAGCGAACGGGTCAACTGGCTGAAAAAGGCTTTGTCTCCCCTTCGCGGCTGGACACCACCCGCCTGGCCGTGACAGCTTCCCGGCGCGAGCTGGACATCGCCCATGCCGAACGCGAAGTTGCCAGGCAGGAGCAGGCGCAGGCCAGCACAGCGCTGATGCCGGCTACAGCCAGCGCCAAAGCCACGCGCCCTTTCGCCGTGCAGTCGCCGGTCAGCGGCGTGGTCCTGCGCGTCCCCCTGCCGAGCGAAGCGACCATCGCCGCCGGCGCTGCGCTGCTGGATATCGGCGACCCCGCGCGCATGGAGGTGGTGAGCGAGTTGCTGACCGCCGATGCCGTGCAGGCCCGGCCCGGCTACCGGGCGGTGATCGAACGCTGGGGCGGCCCGCCAGTCGAAGGCCGGGTTAGCCGCGTGGAGCCGGCCGCATTCACCAAGGTCTCGGCCCTGGGCATTGAAGAGCAGCGGGTCAAGGTGCTGATCGACATCACCGATCCGCCCAAAGCCTGGCGCACCATGGGCGATGGGTTTCGCGTCGGCGTGCGAATAGTCACAACCAGCACCGAGTCGGCCGTGCAGGTGCCCGTCGGCGCCCTGTTCCCGCAGGACGATGGCATGGCCGTGTACCGGCTCGACGGACGGCAAGCGCGTTTGCAGACAGTGGAGGTGGCAGCGCGAAACGCCACCGCGGCCTGGATACGCAAGGGCCTGGCGCCCGGCCAGGTGGTCGTTCTCTATCCGCCGGCCGGGCTGGCTGACGGCCGCAAGGTTCGGGTGCGCGCACCATGACGCGCCGCTTTGACGTCTGCAACGGCGACGCCGACGGCTTGTGCGCGGTGCGGCAATGGCGGCTGCATGATCCGGCCGAAGCGACGCTGGTCACCGGCCTGAAGCGCGATATCGAATTGCTCGAACGCGTGGACGCCAGCGCAGGCGACGAGGTGCTGGTGTGCGATATCGCCATGGCCCGCAACCGGCCCGCGCTGATGCGACTGCTCGAACGCGGCGCACACGTGCGCTACTTCGACCACCACGCGCCCGGCGCTGCCCTGTCCCATCCGGGGCTGGAAGCGCACATCGACACCGCTGCCGACGTCTGCACCAGCGTACTGGTTGACCGCGCCCTGGGCGGCCGCTACCGCGCCTGGGCTGTCGCGGGCGCCTTTGGCGACAACCTCGGCCGCGTGGCATTGCAGCTCGCCGCCGCAGCGAACCTGCGTGGCGAGCAGGTTGAAAGCCTGCGCATGATCGGCGAGGCGATCAACTACAACGCCTATGGCGACGACGAAGCCGATGTGCTGATGGCACCGCACCGCCTGTACCGGCTGATGTCGCGTTACCGGGACCCGCTGGAGATGCTGGCCAGCGAACCGGTGCTTCGCGAGATGGACGCGCGGCGTCACGACGACCTGGCGCAGGCCGAACACATCGAGCCGCACTGGCAGGATGCGCGCGGCAGCGTGCTGCTGCTGCCGGCCGCAGCGTGGAGCCGCCGCGTCATCGGCGACCTCGCCAACCAGCTGGCAAACCGCCAGCCCCATCGCGCCCACGCGCTGCTGCTGCCCGCAAGCGCTGGCGGCTGGCGGGTCAGCGTGCGCGCGCCGCTCGATACGCCGCAGGGCGCGCAGGCCTTGTGCAGCCGCTTCGGCGGTTCCGGCCGGGCGGCTGCGGGCGGCATCGACCAGCTGCCGCAAGCCGATTTTGAGCGTTTCATTGACACTTTCGGCGCCACATATTGGGGCCCATCACCCTGAGTTGCGCAAGCATCAAACCCGATGCGCCAGGATGAATTCAGGCTGTGTTTTCCAAACCGAGGAGTTCACCATGCTGTTGTTCGCGCTCGAACCGCAAGACAAGTTTTCCACGGCGCTTGCCGTCGCACTCGACGTGCCGATCTCGCCCCATGAAGACCGTTCCTTCGCGGACGGCGAATGCAAGCTGCGGCCGCTGGTCGATCCGCGCGGGGCTGACGCCTACGTCGTGTACAGCCTGCACGGCGGCCCCGCGCTGAGTCCGCACGACAAGCTGGCGCGGCTGCTGATGTTCATCGCGACGCTGCACGATCACGGCGCGGCGCGCATCACCGCTGTCGTGCCCTACCTCGCCTACGCGCGCAAGGACCGACAGACCAAGCCCTGGGATCCGGTGACGCTGCGTTACGTGGCGCAACTGCTCGAGGCGGTCGGCACCGCGCAGATCATCGTTCTGGAGGTCCACAACGTCGCAGCCTTCCAGAACGCTTTCCGCTGCCCGACGCTGCACCTTGAGGCGCATCAGGTGTTCGAAGCGCTCGCCAGCGAGATGGCATCGACGGGTCCGATCGCCGTCGCCTCGCCCGACCCGGGCGGCGTCAAGCGCGCCCAGCTGTGGCGCGAATCGCTTGAACAACGCCTTCAGTGCCCGATCGGCTTCGCGATGGTGGAAAAGCGGCGCAGCGCCGGCCGGGTCAGCGGCGGCGAACGGGTCGCCGGCGACGTGGCGGGCGCGACCGTGCTGCTGCTCGACGACCTGATCGCCACCGGCGAAACCATGCAGCGCGCGGCCCTTGCGCTGCGCGCTGCCGGCGCGAAAGAGATGGTGGCATTTGCCGCGCACGGCCTGTTCATCGACCCGGCCGGGGATGTGCTGGGCGGCGAATCGATGGCGCGCTGGGTTGTCACCGACAGCGTGCCGCCGTTCCGCCTCGATCCCGCAAGTCCGGCCGGGCGCAAGCTGCAAGTCGTGTCGAGCGTGCCGCTGTTCGCAGAGGCGATCAGGAAAAGCCATTGCGCCTGGCGGCACTGACGGCGTCGAGCGCGGTCGCGATGCGCGCGACGTAACGCTGGGCCAGCGGCAGCCATTTTTCGGCTTTGCGCGGCACGGGCTCAAGCAGATGCGCGAGCGCGAGCCGCGCACGCCGCAGCGCCTTCTGGGCAAGGTAGAGCTGCAGCACCGTGGCCGGTGGACGCTCGCCGCTCGCTTCGCTGTAGCGCTCGACCAGGCGCGCGGCGACCCATGGTGCGCCCAGCATCTCGCACTCCAGACCGAGAAAGATCAGTTCTTCGAAGGGGTCCACCTGGCGTAGCGCGGCATTGAACTCAAGGCAGTCGATGACGACGGGCGGATCGAGCAGGCAGACATGTTCGGGCCGCAGGTCGCCATGCCCTTCGAGCAGACAGTGCGCACGCACGCGATCGGCGATCTTGGCCTCATGCTCGGCAAGGGCTGTGTCCATTCGGGCTAGCGTCGCAGCGGCGCCAGGCAGTTCGAAGCGGGGGTTCAGCAACAGCTCGCAGTCGATAGCGCGTTCGCGCCGCAGCCGGGACAGGTGTTCCTCGGCGGTGATGGCGGTGCGCGGCGCATCTCGGTAAAACGGCACGAGCACGCCGACCAGCGCGTCGATGTCCGCCAGCCCCGCCTGGCCGCTGACCAGCAGGTGGTCAAGCAGGCGATCGTCGGGCAGGCGCTGCATCAGCACCAGCCAGTCAACGGTGCGGCCCGGCGCCGGCAGCCGCTCCTCGGGAACGAGGCTGAAGTCATGGCCGTCCCACTGCAGGGCGAGCAGGCCAAGGTAAACCCGGGGTGCCAGGCGCCGGTTCAGCCGCAGTTCCTCGCGCGTGTTGACCTCGCGCAAAGCCAGCGTCGAAAAGTCGAGGAATGGGTAGCGCACCGGCTTCTTGAGCTTGAGCACCCGCTCGGGACCAAGCACCAGCCACGACATGTGCGTCTCTATCGTCTGCACCGGCTCGCCCGCACAGGTGCGCAGGAAGCGCAGCTTGGCGGCGAGGTCGGGCATGTTGTCGTCGCCGGGGGTGGCGGGAGCCAGGGTGGGCATGAAGAAATCTCCTGCGCTTCTCGATGAAGGGCCAGCCTGCTCAGTAGATCTCCGGCGGCTCGCCCAGGCCGGGCACGCGAGCGGCTTCCTTCCTGGGCGCGTTGACAATCATGCAATCGACCGTGAGCACCAGGCTGGCGATAGAGCCCGCGTTCTGCAGCGCCAGCCGGGTGACCTTGGCCGGATCGATGACCCCATCTCGATCATGTCGCCATACTGGCGCGTGGCCGCGTTGTAACCGAAGCTTCGCTGGCTCGCCCCGTCCACGCGATCGAGCACAACCGACGGCTCTTCTGCCGCATTGCTGACGCTGCGCCGCAGCGGCTCCTCCAGCGCACGCATGACGATTTTCAGGCCGGAATCCTGAGCTGGTGCGCGCCGCAACCTCGCGCAGCAGCTGCGCGCCCATGTTCTCGAACCGCTCCTCCAGTTCAATCGACCTGGCGACGACGACGCCGGAGTTGACGATCTGCGGCGGGCCGAAATCGTGCTCGAGAATCACCGTGCGCCCTCGCGGGCCGAGCGTGACTTTCACCGTGTCGGCCAGTGCATCAACACCGCGGCGGATCTTGCTGCGGGCGTCTTCGCCGAATAAAAGCGGCTGGGCTGCCATGGGATTGACCTCCTGAACTCTACCGAGAGAGCGTCGAATGGAAGAACACAGCAAAGGCTACAGCGGTGAAGCAAGCCGGGGTTGATCCAGCGCAAGCGGGAACACGCCTCAGCCGCGTCGCACGCACTTGTCGTACAGATGCGGCGCGCGGCCCTGCGGATCGTATTTAGCCTTGAGCTGCCCGTAGGCCGCCATGTCATAGGCCTGGCCAAACTCCTGCGCGGTGAAAAAGCTGTCGGAGTAAAGTGACTTGATGCCGCCCAGCCGCATCACCTCCTGCTCGATCAGGCGGTTGAAATGCCCCGGCTCGAATGAGTGCTCCGACTCGATCACATCCCAGAAGCCGAAGTTGATATACAGCAGCGAAGCGCCCAGTGAGTAGAGCGGAAAATGCCGCCCCGGCAACTCGCCGCGCACCGGACACACCCAGAGCGGAAGAATGCCGATTTCGCGCCGCAAAAAGTCCAGGAACCCGGGGGCGTGCTCAAGCGCGATGTCCACATCCTGGATCACGCTCTCGCGGTAGCGGCCGCGCCAGCGGGCCAGGCGCTGCGTCAGTTGCCAGCGCGCATTGAGCCGCATCCAGCGGGTGTAGGTGCGCGAATTCAGGCGCTGGCGTCCCAGCAGCCGACGCAGCAGCGGCTGCTGGGCACCGAAGTTTTTCGAACACCAGAACCAGTCGGTGTCCCAACGCCACAGGTAGTCCTGCGTGCTCAGGTAGTCGCACGGCCGGGACCGCAGCGACTGGTAGTAGATATTTTCAAACGTGTAGTCGCTGCGCCAGGGTGCCTCGTCGGTGAATCGGCCCACGCTGACGACCTGCTCATGGGTGCCAAACACCACGGCATCCACGAAGTCGGCATCGCCCCGGCATTGCGCGGCCAGTTCTTCGAAAAAGCGTGAGCTGTCCGCGAACACCTGATGCTCGACCCTGACCATGGGACGGGCCGGCAGCGTCCTGGCCCGCAGGCGCAAGGCATAACCCAGCGTGCCGTAGGAGTTCGGAAAACCAAAGAACAGGTCGCTGTACGCGTTGCCGGGCGAGCAGACCACGAGATCGCCACCCGGCAGCAACACCTCGATTTCCAGCAAGGTGTCGTGCACCAGCCCCTGGCGAAATGAGGTGGCTTCAATGCCGACGCCTGCGGCCGCGCCACCGATGGTGATGGTCTTGAGCTGGGGCACGACGGCAGGCATGACGCCGTGCGGCAGCGTCCATGCGACCAGATCCTCGTAAGTCGTCAGGCCCTCCACATCGACCCATCCGGCCGCCGTGTCGGCGCCAAGCACCTGGCAAAAACCGCTCAGGTCAAGACGCTGCCGGCTCGTCTCGGCGCGGTCACGAAAAAGGTTGGAGCTTGTCTTGGCAAGACCGATGGCGCCGGCATCAGGCGTGGCGGCCTTCAGTCCAGCGGCCGCTTGCCGGGCACGCTCCTCATGACGAATGGCTTCAGCATTCATACAGATGCGCCCGGGTCATCGGGTAGCTGCTACGGCTGATGTTGCCCTTGCTGAACAGGACCTGGAACAGATGCGTCTGGCCGCTGTCGGAGCGAAACATTTCTGCGCAGCCCACGAGGTAGCACATCCAGATGCGGCGAAAACGCTCGTTGAAGCGTTCCGGGTCCAGCGCCTGGATGGCGGGCCAGTTCGCGCTGAAGCGCTGCGCCCAGACGTCCAGCGTCGGGGCATAGTGGCGGCGCAGATTCTCCACGTCAACCACCTCCAGGCCGCAACGCTCCATTTCGACAATGGCATCGGCCAGACTGGGGATCCAGCCGCCCGGGAACACATGCTTGCGGATGAAGGGTTCAGTATCGCGGCGGCCGACATGGCCGATGAAGTGCAGCATCCCCAGGCCGCCCGGCTTGAGGAAGTCGGCATGCGCCTTGATCACCTGGGCCAGTTGATCGCGGCCCGCATGTTCGAGCACGCCGATGGACACGACCTTGTCGTATTGCGCGTCCACCGCGCGAAAATCCGCATCGCGCACCTGCAGGCGATCGTGCAGGCCACGGCGGTGAATTTCGGCATCCAGCCATTGCACCTGTTCGCTCGTGGTGTTGATCCCCATGCCGCGCGCACCGGTGGTTTCGAGCGCCCGGAACATGAAGCCACCAAAGCCGCAGCCGATGTCGATGTAGCGATCTCCGGTGGCAAGCCGGATTTTGCGGCAGACATGGTCGATCTTCTCGCGCTGGGCCTGCTCCAGCGTCTGCGCGCCTTCGCTCCAGTAAGCGCAGGTGTACATCTTGAGCGGGTCATCGAGCCAGAGCCGGTAGAAATCCTCTCCGAGGCCGTAATGAGCGCGCGCATTGGACTTGGCCTGGACCAGATCACCATTGGAGCAGCGCCATTCGTGGAAATTATTCTCTACGCTGCTCATGGCGTTGAACTGCAGGTCAAAACCTGAACGCATGCCCACGACCATTGCCGCACCAAGGTCACCCTCCAGGTCGATTTGCTGGTCGAAATAGGCCTCCAGCAAGCCGAGGTGGCCCCGCGCGACTGAAGCGACCAGCGCGGCGTCCCTTCGAAACAGCATGGTGAAGACCGGCTCACCGATACCCGCCTGATAACGCACGCCTCTTGGCAGAACGACGGCAAAATTTACGCCGGAGCGGGCATGGATAGCGTCAAGGACGGCCTGAAATGAAAGCTCCATAAGTTCAACCCTGATGCCTTTCCTTGGTACCGGCCAAAGGCGACAGCGCTGCAGTCAGTGCGCCATCAGTACCGGCAAGGTCATGGACTGCAGAATGGTGCGCGAGGTGCCGCCCAGGATCCACTCACGGGTGCGGCTGTGGCCGTAGCAGCCCATCACCAGAAGCTCGGCCTGGAGATCGAATGCACGCGACAGCAGCAACTCGCCCAGATCCTTGGGCTCCGCCCCTTCGCGATGCCAGGTCGCCTGCACGCCATACAGCCTCAGATAGCCGTCCAGGCCGAGACGCTGCCCCTCAATCAACTCCTCGTCGCCGGACCAGTTCAGGACATGAACGTGCGCGGCGCGCTGCAACAGGGGCATGGCGGCGCTCACGGCATGGGCCGCCTCGCGGGAAGGTTTCCAGGCAATGACAACGGTCTTGCCGATGTCTTGCGGCAGCCCCCCCGCATACGGCAGGATCAAGGCAGGTTTACCGCTGACCAGCATCACGGTCTCGACAAAATCGGTCGGCACGCCGGACGATGAGATGCTGGAGGGATCATGCTGGCCCAGCACCAGCAGGTCGGCATAAAGCGCCTGCTGGGCGAACGCGGCCATGACCGGATCCTCGCGAATCTCTGCCCAGGCCATGTCGGCGCCAGGCGTCGCCAGCAGCTGATCAAAGGCGCTGCGTGTCTGGGCCCGCAAGCCATCGTCGATATCGCGCAAGCTCGCTGCAATGCTTGAGCCGATCTCGGGCGCGAACGGCAGCTCCACAAAATGCGGCGTCACGGCGTACAGGGCCGTCACTGCGGCGCCTTGTGCCTGCCCGATCCGGCGCGCCACCTCCAGGCGTTGCATCGCCTGCGGCGAAGCGTCCAGATGGACCAAGAGTTGTGCGAGGGAAGCATTCATGGCCGGCTCCATCAACAAGTTGCAATATGGACCACCTTATACCCGCCGTCCCGAAGCGACTTGACAAGCGTCAAGGCCCTGCTTTTACCATCTCAGCAAGGCACCGGCCGCCTCGCCTGCCGGCTGAAAGGGGCCGTGCGGGTTGCGCTGCGTCTCGACACGGTCGATTTGCGCCTGGCCGGCATAGTTGCGAAACAGCACGCTACTGTCGCTCACCACCAGAGCCTGAAACGGCCATCCGCTGACTTCTGTCGTTCGGCGAATGTTCAGGAAGTCTCGCCAGAAACCGCCAGTGCGGCGCCGGTCCTGGCGCCCGAAATGAAACAGGTAGCCCCGGCACGCGGCCTGCTCCTCAACACATTTCCTCACGCCGGGATCAAGTGCTGACAGCGGCAAGGTCGGCTGCGGCCCTGGCTAGCTCGAAACTGGAAAAGTGTCCAAGCGTGTCGCTACTGCTGCGCGGCAGCAAGGACGAGCAGCCAGACATGACAACGCTGATAAAAGCGACCAGAAGCAAACGATGCTTCATAAAAAGACTATCGCAACAATTTCAGCGCTCGGGTTTGATGCGCATCAACAAATGCAGTTGATCCATGTCAATACCGGGCATCAAGCCGAAGACCACACTCAAATTCCGAATCTTCATCAAGGAGTGACTCATGTACAAACGAATACTGGTTCCAATCGATGGCAGCGAAACCTCCAACAAGGCCCTGGTAGCTGCACTGCAGCTGGCCAAGGATCTGGGTGGACGCGTTCGGCTTATTCACGTCATTGAAGAGCTGGCCTACATGAGTGGTTATGAACAGTACGGCGGCGCCTATTCGGCCGAACTGCTCAAGGTCATGCGCGAAAACGGCGCGAAAGTGCTCAATGACGGCATGGCCATTGCCCAGGCGGCAGGTGTCGAGGCCGACCACCAGCTTTTTGACAATCTGGTCGCACGGCTGGCCGAAGTGGTCGCCGATGCGGCCAAGCAATGGAATGCCGAACTCGTCGTGGTCGGTACCCACGGGCGGCGCGGCGTCGGGCGCATGCTGCTGGGCAGCGGCGCCGAACAAATCCTCCGGCTGTCGCCCGTTCCGGTCCTGGTAATTCGCTCTGGCGAGGACAGCAGCGCCAAGGACCGCTAAATCACCTCCTGGCTGTCATATTCAGCCAACATTATTTTCTCTTCATCAACAAAAAGAACCTCTCATGCAAAGAGTCAAGAACAAGGTCAGCATCATCACCGGCGCAGCTCAAGGCATCGGCCTGGCCACCGCCCTCAAATTCGCCGGGGAAGGCGCCATCGTCATCGTCTGCGACGTCAAGCAGGCGGCGATTGACGAGGCGGTCAGTCAATGCGAGGCCCTGGGCGCGCAGGCTGTCGGCCATGTCATGGACGTGACGCAGCGCGCCATGGTGGATGCAGTGGTCGGCAAGGTCAAGGCGCAGTTTGGCCGCATCGATGTTCTGGTCAACAACGCCGGCATCACGCAGGACGCACGGCTGGTGAAGATGACGCTGGAGCAATTCGACCGCGTGATCGACGTCAACCTGCGCGGTGTGTTTCATTGCAGCCAAGCGGTGGCTGACACCATGATCGCCCAAGGCCAGGGCGTAATCCTCAATGCCAGTTCAGTGGTCGGGATTTACGGCAACTTCGGCCAGACCAACTATGCCGCCACCAAATTTGGCGTGATCGGTTTTACCAAAACCTGGAGCCGCGAGCTCGGCCCCAAGGGCATTCGCGTGAACGCCGTCGCGCCGGGCTTTATTGAAACCCCGATTCTTGCGAGCATTCCCGACAACGTCCTGAAGGAGATGGAAACCCGCGTTCCGCTCAAGCGTCTGGGCCGGCCCGAGGAAATTGCCAATGTGTACGCCTTCCTGGCCAGCGACGAGGCCAGCTATGTCAATGGCGCGGTGATTGAAGTGTCGGGCGGCATGACGGTTTGAACGGACGGGTGTTGGCCAGAGCTGCCCGGCGATAATTGCGGCATGAGTTCACTGCCAGCGCAAGATCATCCGCAACCCCAGTCCCTGAGCGACCTGTTTGTTTCCTTCACCTGGCTGGCGCTGCAGGGCTTTGGCGGCGTGCTGGCGGTCGTTCAGCGTGAACTGGTGGAAAAAAAACGCTGGATGACCCGCGAGGAGTTCATCGAAGACTGGGCGGTGGCGCAAATCATGCCGGGCCCCAATGTGGTCAACCTCTCGATGATGATTGGCGCGCGCTCCTTCGGGCTTAAAGGCGCGATGGCGGCGCTGGCCGGCATGCTCACCGTGCCGCTGATACTTGTACTGCTGCTGGCGCTGGTTTATGCCCAGTTTGCCGATCACCCCGGCGTGGCAGGGGCGTTTCGCGGCATGGGCGCGGTAGCCGCCGGGCTGATTGCAGCGACCGGCCTCAAACTGTCCGCTGCCCTGCTTAAAAACGTATTGGGCTTGCGCCTTTGCATCGTCTTTGGCGTACTCTGCTTTGCCGCCATCGGACTGCTGCGCTGGCCGCTGGCCTATGTCCTGTTCGGCCTGGGCAGCGTCGCTGGTGTCGTGGCCTATCAAAAGCTCAAGCCATGACCGAACCGCTGACGCTTGTTTTCGGCCTGCAGGACTGGTTGAACCTGTTTGTCCATTACCTGACGCTGTCCCTGCTCTCGATAGGCGGGGCCATCACCACCGCACCCGACATGCACCGCTTTCTGGTCGATCAGCAGCACTGGCTGACCGATGCGCAATTCAATGCGTCGATTGCCATTGCCCAGGCCGCGCCCGGCCCCAATGTGCTGTTTGTCGCCCTGCTCGGCTGGAATGTCGGCCTGAACGCCGGCGGCATGCTGACCGGCCTGCTCGGCGTTTTGCTGGCCCTGATGGGCATCCTGATTCCCAGCACCGTGCTGACCTATGCCGCAGCCCAGTGGGGTCACCGCAACCGCGACTTGCGGGCGGTGCGCGCTTTCAAACAGGGCATGGCGCCGATCGTGGTGGCGCTGCTGATTGCCACCGGCTGGATTCTGGCGAGCGCCAATGGCAGTTCACTGAAAGACTGGCCGGTGTGGCTGGTGACGGCAATAACAGCCCTGATCGTCTGGCGCACCAAAACACATTTGCTCTGGCTGCTGGGCGCAGGCGCCCTGCTGGGCTGGTACGGCTGGATTTAAGCGGTGGCCGGGCGGCGCTGGCGCAGCGCTTCGTACAGGCAGACCCCGCTGGCGACCGACACGTTCAGGCTTTCGACCGCGCCGTGCATCGGAATGCTGACCAGCTCGTCGCAGGTCTTGCGCGTGAGCTGGCGCATGCCCTCGCCTTCGGCGCCCAGAATCAGCGCCACCGGGCCGGTCAGGTCCACGTCGTAAATCGTCTTGGTCGCGTCGTCGCTGGTGCCGATGCACCAGATGCTGCGCTCCTTGAGTTCATTCAACGTGCGGGCCAGGTTGGTCACCATGAAATACGGCACGGTCTCGGCGGCGCCGCTGGCGACCTTGGCCACGGTGGCATTGATGCCGGCGGCATGGTCCTTGGGCGCGATCACGGCTTGCGCGCCGGCACCGTCGGCCACGCGCAGGCAGGCGCCCAGGTTGTGCGGGTCGGTCACGCCGTCGAGCACCAGCAGCAAGGGCTGCGCCGTGCCGGCCGCCTCCAGCTGCTCCAGCAACTCATCGAGCGAGGTGACCTGGGTCACGGCATCGACACGCGCGACCACGCCCTGATGGCCATGGCTGCCGCACATCTTGGCCAGGCGCAGGCCATCGGACTCGATCAGCCGCACGCCGGCTTCGCGGGCGCGGTCGGTGAACTGGCGCATCCTGGCATCGCGGCGCGAGGCATCATAAAAAACTTCAAGAACCGACCTGGGCGCGGTTTTGAGGCGAACACCGACGGCATGGAAACCGAAAAGAACTTTGGGGGAAGAAGACATGCAGGGATTATCGCCGCTGGGGTGACTGCGGCGCCTACTCGGTAGCCAGTGAACTGATTCGCCCGGCCTCAATCGTGATGCGCCGCTGGCAACGCGCCGCAATCGCCGGGTCGTGCGTGACCAGCACCAAGGTCGTGCCGAGTTCCTGGTTGAGCTCGAACATCAGCTTCATCACGGTTTCGCCGGTGGCAAAGTCCAGGCTGCCGGTCGGTTCATCGGCCAGCAGCACGGCCGGCTTGACGACAAAGGCCCGCGCCAGTGCGACACGCTGCTGCTCGCCGCCCGACAGGACTTTGGGATAGTGACCGAGCCGCTCGCTTAAGCCCACCCGCTTGAGCATGTCGGTCGCCAGCGCACGGGCCTGTTTGACGCCAGAGAGTTCCAGCGGCAGCATGACGTTTTCAAGCGCCGTCAAATTACCCATGAGCTGAAAGCTCTGGAACACAAAACCGACTTTTTGCGCCCTCAGGACCGCACGCTCGTCTTCGCTGAGTGCAAAAATATCCTGCCCCGCCAGATGCACAGTGCCCTGCGTCGGCGTGTCGAGACCGGCGATGATGGTCAGCAGCGTGCTTTTGCCCGATCCGGATGCACCGACAATGGCGGCGGTTTCACGCGCATTCAGCACGAAATCAATATCGCGCAAAATGGTCAATGTGCCGGAGGAGTCGGTGACGGACTTGAAAACATGCTCAACGGAAACAATTGGAGAGCTTGCAGCCTCCAACGACGTTGAGGACTTGGAAACAACATCACGGGCCCCGGAAACCACAGGTTCAAACATGTCAGCCTTATCAAAAAACTTTAAATTTACTTTTGCCGACTGTAGCAAGCCTGGGTCTACGGCGCGAAACGGCTGGGCCAAGCCCTTTGCTGCGTTGCTGCTGACCGCATGGCTGGGTGCGCCAGGCTTGGCGCAGACGCAGGCAGAGGCCAAAACACCGCCGGCCAGCCCGGCGCTCCTGATCGTCGGTGATTCACTGAGCGCCGAATACGGCCTCAAGCGCGGCACCGGCTGGGTCGCCTTGCTGGAAAAACAGCTGGCGAGCGAAAAGAAAAAAACAAAACTCATCAACGCCAGCATCAGCGGCGACACCACCTCGGGCGGGCGCTCGCGCCTGCCAGCCCTGCTGGCACAGCACCAACCGGCCACCGTGGTGATTGAACTGGGCGGCAATGACGCGCTGCGTGGTCTGCCGCTGGACATGACCGAGAAAAACCTGCTGGCGATGACACAGGCTGCCAAAAAAGCCGGTGCCAAAGTACTGCTCATCGGCATGCAGGTGCCACCCAACTATGGCAGCGCCTACAGTGCCGGCTTTTCCAGTCTCTTTGCCAAAGTGGCGAAGGCTGAAAAGGTCGCGCTGGTGCCATTTTTCCTCAAAGGCATCGCCGACGGAGATGACGCCAGCGTCAATTTCCAGGCCGACCGAATCCACCCCAACGAGCCCTCACAAGCCAGAATGCTGGCCAATGTATGGCCCGAACTCAAGAAAATAATCCCGTGAGCCTTGAACGAATTTCCGCCGTGGACGCACTCGGCAAACTGGGCAGTTTTTCCACCGTGATTGACGCCCGATCCGAGGGCGAATATGCCGAGGACCACCTTCCCGGCGCCGTGAACTGGCCCAGCCTGCATGATGACGAGCGAAAAATCGTCGGCACCAGCTACAAGCAGATCAGCCAGTTCGAGGCCAAAAAGCTGGGCGCAGCGCTGGTGGCCAAAAACATTTCAGAACACATCCAGCGTGATGTGCTGGACAAGCCCAGGGAGTGGCAGCCGCTGGTGTATTGCTGGCGCGGCGGCAAACGCAGCGGCTCGCTGGCGCTCATCCTGGACCAGATCGGTTTCAGGGTCACACTGGTCGATGGTGGCTACAAGGCCTTCAGGGCGGCGCTGGTGGCCGATTTGCCGCAACTGGCAATGCGGCACAGCTACCGGGTGGTTTGCGGCCCCACCGGCTCGGGAAAAACCCGCCTGTTGCAGGCCCTGAGCGCGCAGGGAGCACAGGTGCTGGACCTCGAAGCGCTGGCGAATCACCGCAGCTCGGTGCTCGGCATGATTCCGGGCGTGCCGCAGCCCAGCCAGAAGGCCTATGACAGCCGCATCTGGACCGCACTGCACAGCTTTGACCCGGCCCGCCCGGTCTATATTGAAAGCGAAAGCAAAAAAGTCGGCAATGTGGCCGTACCCGACGGACTGATCACGGCCATGCGGGCCAGCCCTTGCGTGCGGCTGGACCTGGCGGAAGATGAGCGGGTGGCGCTGCTGCTGGAAGACTATGATTTTTTCGTCCAGGACATCGAGTTTTTCTGCGAACGGCTGCTGGCCCTGAGCGAAGCGCGCGGCAAGGCCACGGTGCAGGACTGGCGGGATCGCGCCCGCAACGGCGACGTGGCCTCAGTGGTGCGTGAATTGCTGGTCAGGCATTACGACCCGGGCTACCTGCAGTCCATGCATCGCAATTTCAGCCAGTATGAAACGGCGCGGGCACTTGCGCCGCGCGACCATAGCGTCGCCGCCATGGCCGAACTGGCGCGCTCGCTGCTGGCCGAGCCTTGATGCAAAAAACCCGGCATCACCGGTGACGGAGATGTCGGGTCTGCAGTGAACTTGCTATCAAATCAATAGCTGGTTGCACAATCCCTGTTGCGCTGCAAGGATATTTTTCTTGAATTCACAACTCAGGGAGGGGAGCCAGGCGGCGGTATGTCCAACTGGGCCTCGCTGACGTTGTCCTGATCCGGCACACCGTCATTGACCGCCTCACCCTCATCAGGCTTTCCTTCGCCCTTGCGCTTGAGTTTGTCTTCTTTCTTGCGTTTTTTTGCCAGCTCCTTCTGACGCTTTTCATAGGAGTAATTGGGAGTTGCCACAGCTTAGCTTTCGTGAGTAATTAGCCCTTACTGTAATGCATTGCCATCAGGCACTGGCTACAAGCCTGCGAGGGCCTGGGCGATGTCCGCCTGCAGGTCTTGCACAGCCTCCAGACCGACCGAAAACCGCACCAGACCACCCTTGTGGGGCCAGGCTTTGACAACCCGCAAAGCCGGCATGTCATAGGGCACACACAGACTCATCGGACCGGCCCAGCTGTAGCCCAGCCTGAAAAGTTTGAGGCTGTCGCAAAACCGGTCGATTTGTGGCTGTGTGATTTCAGGCTTGAAGACGGCACTGAACAGGCAGGCCGCGCCGCTGCAGTCGCGTTGCCACACCGCATGACCCGGTGAGTCCGGCAAGGCCGGATGCAGTACGGCGGCGATCTGCGGCTGGCCTTGCAGCCAGCTGGCGAGCTGGCGCGTGGCAGCATCCTGCGCGGCATAACGCAGGGCCATGCTGTTCAGGCCGCGCAGCACGAGTTCGACATCATTTCCGCTCACGCCGTAACCGACGCGCATGTGGCAGAAATGGATCAGTTGATGCAGGGCTTCGCTAGGGGTCACCACCGATCCCATCAGCACGTCTGCCCCGCCGCTCGGATATTTGGTCAGCGCCTGCACCGAAATATCGGCGCCGAGCGTGAAGGCATTGAAGGCCAGACCAGCGCCCCAGGTGTTGTCAAGCGCCGTGACAACGCCTTGCGGATGGGCATGCAGGGAATCGTTATGCGCCTTGACCACGGCGACCAGCGCAGGCAGGTCCGGAAACTCCAGCGTGATGGAGCCGGGCGCTTCCAGCCAGACCAGGCGGGTCTTTGGGTTCAGTTTTGCGGCCAGGTCGGCCGGATTCATCGGATCGTAAAACTCGCAACTGATGCCCCAGGAGACCAGCTCGGCCTGCGCAAATGCCTTGTTCGGGCCATAGGCGTTGTCGGGAATCAGCAGCTCGTCGCCAGCCTTGAGCAGTGCCATGTCCACCAGCACCACGGCCGCCAAGCCGCTGGGCACCAGCGTGCAGAATTTGCCGCCTTCCAGCGTGGCGATGCGTTCTTCAAGGGTGAAGGTGGTCGGCGTGCCGTGCAGGCCGTAGGTGTAGCCGGTCTTGTGCTTCCAGTCGCGGCTGCGCAGTGCGGCAACGCTGGGAAAGACGATGGTGGAGGCTTTGTGAACCGCAGGCTGAATGCTGTCAAAACCAGCCGGCGGCGTGTACGGGTGGTGAATCAGTTGGGTGGATAAATCGCTCATCCGCCCATGTTAACGGCATGCGTTCCCTCCCCGCAGGCGCAGACCGATGGCTTTCAGGCAGGCGCTAGATTTTCCACTTGTCCATCAATTGCACCGGCGTGAGGGAATCGTAGCTCTCGAACGGCTGGTGAATCCAGGGATTGGTGGGCAGCTGTTCCACCGAATAATCGGCCTGGAAGGTCGAAACGCCCTTGGTCCAGATCACCGCACTGCGCAGCTCGGTAATCGGCGGGTAGTTGTTGCGCAACTGGTGAATGACCGCCTTGAGGGTCAGTCCGGAATCTGCCAGATCGTCCACCAGCAAAACATTGCCGGCAATCTCGCCCTTAGGCGTGGTGATGAAGCGCGCGATATCCAGCTTGCCCTGCACCGTGCCGGCATCGGCGCGATAGGAACTGGTGGACATGATGGCCAGCGGCTTGTCGAAAATGCGCGACAGGATGTCGCCAGGGCGCATGCCGCCGCGCGCCAGGCACAAAATGGTGTCGAACTGCCAGCCGGACTGATGAATCTTGATGGCCAGTTTTTCAATCAGGTTGTGGTATTCGTCGTAGCTGACGTAGAGATGCTTGCCGTCTTCGGTCAACATGAAATTACTCCTGATGTAATAGCTGCCTGCGCCCGTCTTCATTGCGCTGGCAGCCTATCTATCTAAAAATTAATGGGTTTCAGATGGCGTAAGGATTACGCAGCAGGATGGTGTGATCGCGGTCCGGACTGGTCGAAATCATGTGAATCGGCACGCCGGTGACTTCTTCAATGCGCTGCAGGTAGCGCTGTGCAGCGGGCGGCAACTGGTCGTATTGCGTCACGCCCACACTGCTCTGGCTCCAGCCCGGCATGGTTTCGTAAATCGGCACGCAACGGGCGATGTCATCGGCGCCCATCGGCAAAATGTCGGTGGTCTGGCCGTCGAGTTCGTAGCCGGTACACAGCTTGAGCTCTTCCAGGCCGTCGAGCACATCGAGCTTGGTGATGCACAGGCCGGACAGGCCGTTGACCTGGGCCGAGCGCTTGAGCAGGGCTGCATCAAACCAGCCGCAGCGCCGGCTGCGCCCTGTGGTCACGCCTTTTTCAGCGCCCACCGTGCTCATGTGGTAGCCCGGCGTGCCTTCGGCTTCCCAGTCCAGCTCGGTCGGGAACGGCCCCCCCCCCACACGGGTGCAATAAGCCTTGGTAATGCCCAGGACGTAGTGCAGCATGCCCGGCCCCACACCCGCTCCGGCCGAAGCATTGCCGGCCACGCAGTTGCTGGAGGTCACATACGGATAGGTGCCGTGGTCCACGTCGAGCAAGGTGCCCTGTGCGCCTTCAAACAGCAGGTTGGCGCCTTCACGGTGCGCGTCGTTGAGCTCGCGCGAGACGTCGGCCATCATCGGCTTGAGCAGTTCGGCATGGCGCATGGCTTCGTCGTACACCGTGTCAAAGTCAATCGCCGGTGCATTCAGAAAGGCGGTCAGCACAAAGTTGTGCAGGTCCAGCAGTTCGCGCAGCTTGGCGGCAAAACGCTCGGGATATTTCAGATCCTGCACGCGCAGGGCGCGGCGGGCAATCTTGTCTTCATAGGCCGGACCAATGCCGCGGCCGGTGGTGCCGATTTTTTCGGTGCCCCCCTTTTCGCGGAAAGCCTCGCGGGCAATGTCAATCGCCACATGGAAAGGCAGGATCAGCGGGCAGGCTTCGCTGATGCGCAGGCGCGAACGAACTTCGACGCCGGCCTTTTCAAGCCCTTCGATTTCTTCAAACAGCTTGGCCGCCGACAGCACCACACCGTTACCGATGTAGCACTTGACGCCGGGACGCATGATGCCGCTGGGAATCAGGTGCAAAGCGGTCTTCACGCCGTTGATGACCAGCGTGTGGCCGGCATTGTGGCCGCCCTGAAAGCGCACCACGCCCTGCGACATTTCGGTCAGCCAGTCGACCAGCTTGCCTTTGCCTTCGTCGCCCCATTGGGTGCCCACGACCACGACGTTGCGGCCGGTGGCTGCGTTTGATTTGTTTGTCATCTTCAGTTCTCTTTAAGGATCTAGTGAGGGGATAAAGCCGGCCAGGGTCCGGCCCTTTGCCCTGCTTTTCGTGCCGCTTTCTTGAGGCGGCTTAATTCCGGGCCTGGACCACCCATTGACCGGCCTTCAGGACCAGGTCGCGGTCGCAATCGAATTCATTGACTTCATTTTCATGGCCAGGCAAGACGCAGGTCACAGTTTCACCATTGGCCCGCAGGCGGGCAATGGCGGCATTCAGGCGGGCATCGTCACCCCAGGGTGCACAAATAGCAGCCTTCAAGGGGCGCGGCGGCAGCACGCTGACCAGCTCCTTCAAATCAAGGCTGAAACCGGCCGCCGGCCGGTTGCGACCAAAGACCGCGCCAACCTCGTCATAACGGCCGCCTCGGGCCAGTTCGGCGCCCAGGCCATAAATGGCAAAACGGGTGCCGCTGTAATAGGCGTAGCCACGCAGGTCAGCCAGGTCAAAGCTGACCTTGACCTCGGAGACATGAGATGCCAGCCACTTCAGATTGGCCAGCGCTTCTCGCACGCCGGGCAGGGGCGGCAGGAATTTTTCAGCCTCGTCCAGGACTTTTTGATCCCCGTAGAGTTGCAGCAAGGCCTTCATGCCTTCGCGCGCTTCTGATGAAATAGCACCATGAAGACCCGCCAGCAAACTGTCGAGTTCACTCGCGTCCTTGGCGGCCAGCGCGGCATGGATACGCGCCAGGGTTGACGCGCCAGGGCTTACGCCGGCCAGCAGGCTGGCAACGATGCGCACGTCGGCCATGTCCACCATGAGGTCGGTCACACCGGCGGCTTTCAGGCAGTCCAGGGCAAGCAGCTGGGCTTCAAGATCGGCCTCCAGACCGCCATGGCCGTAGATTTCGGCCCCGAACTGCAAGGGCTCACGGGTTGCATGAGGCCTGTCGGCACGGGTATGCAGCACCGGGCCGCAGTAGCAAAGGCGGGCCACGCCGCTGCGGTTGAGCAAGTGCGCATCAATACGGGCCACCTGGGGCGTGGTGTCGGCGCGCAGACCCAGGGTGCGGCCAGACAGCTGATCAACCAGCTTGAAGGTCTGCAGGTCCAGCGCTTCGCCGGTTCCGGTGAGCAGCGACTCCAGATGCTCCAGCAGCGGCGGCATGACCAGCTCGTAACCATAGCTGCGGGCTGTGTCCAGGAACAGACGGCGCAACTCTTCGATGTGACGCGCCTCTGAAGGCAGGACATCGGCAATTTGATCGGGCAATTGCCAAGATGACGACCAGGCGGGCATTGTAATTTTCGTAAGCTGTTAAAAAAAGGATTTTACCGGGCTTGGCGCCGCTTTAGCCGGAGCAGCAGCATGATGGCGCAGTCAGGCAAAAATACTATGGTCGGCGTTGAGGCGGCTTTGCCGGAAAACCAGCGCCCGAGCAGCCTCGGAATCAAGGCGGCATCGCCGAATTACGCCATCCTATGGCAATGCAGCAGAGACCGGAAAAGCGGATATGGCCATTGCTAAAGCCCAAGCATCCGCTCAGGCATGCGGCGCCACTCCGATGGCGAGATAAGGGGTAGCAGCCCTTCCATCACCAGCCGCAGCAGCGCCAGGGCGCACTGCGGCCCAAAGCAGATTATTTTTCTAGCGGGCGCTGCTGCTCGACCCACGCATGGCCTTGAAGAAATCGGATGAAGGATCAACCACCATCACATCACTCTTCTTGTTGAAGCTGGCCTTGTAGGCATCGAGGCTGCGGTAAAACTGGGCGAACTGCGCATCCTTGCCAAAAGATTGAGCGAAGGTCTGGGCCGCCTCGGCATCGCCCTCACCCTTGATCTTCTGCGCATCACGGTAAGCATTGGCAATCGTGATCTCACGCTGCCTGTCTGCATCGGCACGGATCTTTTCGCCTTCAGCAGCACCCGTGGATCGCAATTCATTGGCAACCCGCTTGCGCTCGGCTTCCATGCGTCGGTAAACCGATTCCGTGATGGCTTCCACATAATCAACGCGGGTGATTCGCACGTCAATCACATCAACGCCCCAGGGCTTTG
>JBDSZF010000068.1:0-6927 GCA_039925285.1 Polaromonas sp. | reverse complement strand
CTTCCTTGCAGGTTTCCTGCATCAGCTTGGCGCGCGGGTCGTAGTTCTTGTAGACGCGGTGGCCAAAGCCCATCAGCTTGACGCCGGAGTTCTTGTCCTTGACCTGCTTGATGAATTCGCCGATGTTTTCGACGCCGCCGTTCTTCTGGATGTCGCCCAGCATGTTCAGCGCTGCTTCGTTGGCGCCGCCGTGCGCCGGGCCCCAGAGGCAGGCCACGCCGGCTGCAATCGCGGCGAACGGGTTGGTTCCCGACGAGCCGCACAGGCGGACTGTTGAGGTCGAGGCGTTCTGCTCGTGGTCGGCGTGCAGCGTGAAGATGCGGTCAAGCGCGCGTTCGAGCACCGGGTTGACCTTGTACTCCCCGCACGGCGTGGCAAACATCATGTGCAGGAAGTTGCCGGAATAGCTCAGATCGTTGCGCGGGTACATATAGGGCTGGCCCATGGTGTACTTGTAGGCCATGGCGACCAGCGTCGGCATCTTGGCGATCAGGCGGATGGCCGAAATGTCGCGGTGCTCGGGGTTGTTGATGTCGGTGCTGTCGTGGTAGAAGGCCGACAGGGCGCCGACCAGGCCGGTCATGATGGCCATGGGATGGGCATCACGGCGGAAGCCGCGCAGGAAAAACTGCATCTGCTCGTTGACCATGGTGTGGTTGGTCACGCGGCCGACGAAATCCTTTTTCTGGTCAGCGTTGGGCAGCTCTCCGTAGAGCAGCAGGTGGCAGGTTTCCAGGTAGTCGCAGTTGGTGGCGAGCTGCTCGATCGGGTAGCCGCGGTACAGCAGCTCGCCCTTGTCGCCGTCAATGTAGGTGATGGCGGACTGGCAAGATGCCGTTGACAGGAAGCCCGGGTCATAGGTGAACATGCCGGTCTGGGCATACAGCTTGCGAATGTCCACGACATCCGGGCCTACATTGCCCTGATAGATGGGCAGATCGACATTGGGGCTGCCATTGCTGAAGGACAGGGTGGCTTTGTTGTCAGCTAACTTCATGGGAGTTCTTTCTCTCTTGTCAGAGGGGTTGAGTTAGGAGCCGGAGCCCCAGGGCGCAGCATGCTTAAAACTTCAAGTGCTTCGGAGGTCGAGGCGCTTGCCCTTGCAGGCAAGTCCGAAAGTTGGTCGGGCTCTTTACGTCTGAGCAGCAGGTCGAGCAAATCATTGTCGGATAAGTCCATTAAATCATTCAAGCCTTGAGCCTGCCTGACGCTGAGCGTCGCTTCGTAGCGAAGAAAGAAGTCTTCGATCAGCAGGTCGTTTTCAAGCAGTCCACGGCGGCAACGCCACCGCAGCTTGCTTAAACTTCGCTCATCAAGCAGTGCATCCTGTGTGTTCATGTGGGCGATCTGCAATGCCTCTATCAGACAGTCCGCAAGACCATCATTTCCTTGATTTTTCCAATGGCCTTGGCCGGATTCAAGCCTTTGGGGCAGACATCGACACAGTTCATGATGGTGCGGCAACGGAACAGGCGGTACGGGTCTTCCAGATTGTCCAGTCGCTCTGCGGTGGCTTCATCGCGGCTGTCGGCCAGGAAGCGGTAGGCCTGCAGCAGGCCGGCGGGGCCCACGAACTTGTCGGGATTCCACCAGAAGCTGGGGCAGGCCGTGGAACAGCTGGCGCACAGAATGCACTCGTACAGGCCGTTGAGCTCCTCGCGCTCTTCCGGGCTTTGCAGACGTTCTGTCTGCGGCGGCACGTTGTTGTTGATCAGGTAGGGCTTGATCGAGTTGTACTGCTTGAAGAACTGCGTCATGTCGACAAACAGGTCGCGCACGACCGGAAGGCCTGGCAGCGGTTTCAGAACGATGGTGCCCTTGAGGGTGTTCATGTTGGTCAGGCAGGCCAGACCATTCTTGCCATTGATGTTCATGGCATCCGAACCACAAACACCTTCCCTGCACGAGCGGCGGAAACTGATGGTGGGGTCCTGCGCCTTGAGTTTCATCAGGGCGTCGAGCAGCATGCGCTCATGGCCGTCGAGTTCAACCTCGATGGTTTGCATGTAAGGCTTGGCATCGGTATCCGGGTCGTAACGGTAAATCTGGAAAGTACGTTTGGTCATGAGGTTTCTCGATTCTTTTCGGGTCGAAGGCTGTCGCTTAGAACGTGCGTGTTTTCATTGGCACGGACTCCACTGTCAGCGGCGTCATCTGCACTGGCTTGTAGGCCAGGCGGCTGCCTTCGCTATACCAGAGCGTGTGTTTGTGCCATTCGGCATCGTTGCGACCGTTTGGATGCTCAGGGGTGTCGCCGTAATCGTCCACCGAGTGCGCGCCACGGCTTTCCTTGCGGGCAGCGGCCGACACGATGGTGGCCTGTGCCACCTCGATCAGGATTTCAACTTCAAGCGCTTCAATGCGTGCGGTGTTGAAAATCTTGGACTTGTCTTTCAGGCCAATGGCCGCAACGCGAGCGCGCATGGCAGCGATCTTGGTCACGCCCTCATCCATGATGGCCTGGGTACGGAACACGCCGGCATGCATCTGCATGGCGGCGCGCAGGTCATTGGCCACATCTTGCGCATATTCGCCGTCGGTCGCGTTGTCCAGGCGCGCAATGCGGGCCAGGGATTTGTCAGCGGCGTCGGCAGGCAGCGGCTTGTGCGTGGTGGTCTTGTTGTATTCAACAATGTGGTTGCCGGCCGCAATGCCGAACACCAGCAGGTCCAGCAGCGAATTGGTGCCCAGGCGGTTGGCGCCATGCACGCTGACGCAGGAACATTCACCGACGGCATAGAGGCCGTTGACGACTTCGCTCTCGTTGGCCGCGTTTTGCGTGACCACCTGGCCGTGGATGTTGGTCGGAATGCCGCCCATCTGGTAGTGGATGGTGGGCACCACGGGAATCGCTTCCTTGGTGATATCGACGTTGGCAAAGTTGTGGCCAATCTCCAGCACCGAAGGCAGTCGCTTGGCGATGGCATCGACGCCCAGATGGGTCATGTCCAGCAGGATGTAGTCCTTGTTCGGACCGCAGCCGCGGCCTTCCTTGATTTCCTGGTCCATCGAGCGCGAAACGAAGTCGCGCGGCGCCAGGTCTTTCAGGGTCGGGGCGTAGCGCTCCATGAAGCGCTCGCCATTGCAGTTGCGCAGGATCGCGCCTTCGCCGCGGCAGCCTTCGGTCAGCAGCACGCCGGCGCCGGCCACGCCGGTGGGGTGAAACTGCCAGAATTCCATGTCTTCGAGCGGAATGCCGGCGCGCGCTGCCATGCCCAGGCCGTCGCCGGTGTTGATGAAGGCATTGGTTGAGGCGGCAAAGATGCGGCCTGCGCCGCCCGTGGCCAGCAGCGTGGTCTTGGCTTCGAAGATGTGAACGTCGCCGGTTTCCATTTCGAGGGCCGTGACGCCGACCACGTCGCCAGCCGCATCGCGGATCAGGTCAAGCGCCATCCACTCCACGAAGAAACTGGTTTTTTCCTTGACGTTCTGCTGGTACAGCGTGTGCAGCATGGCGTGACCGGTGCGGTCGGCTGCGGCGCAGGCGCGCTGCACCGGTTTTTCGCCGTAGTTGGCGGTGTGGCCGCCAAACGGACGCTGGTAAATCGTGCCGTCGATGTTGCGGTCAAACGGCATGCCCATGTGTTCGAGGTCGTACACGACCTTGGGCGCTTCGCGGCACATGTACTCGATGGCGTCCTGATCGCCGAGCCAGTCGCCGCCCTTGACGGTGTCGTAGAAGTGATAGTGCCAGTTGTCTTCGGACATGTTGCCGAGCGAGGCGCCAATGCCGCCCTGTGCTGCCACGGTATGCGAACGGGTCGGGAACACTTTGGAGAGTACGGCGACGTTCAGGCCGGCACGGGCCAGTTGCAGCGAGGCGCGCATGCCGGAGCCGCCGGCACCGACGATGACGACGTCAAATTTGCGCTTGGGAAGTTTGGAGGTAGCGGTCATGTTTTTTTAAAATCGTGGAATCCGAAAGGGGCCAGGTGTGACTTGGGGGGGACTTGAAGGCTTAGAGGCGCCACAGCACCTGAATACCCCAGCCTGCGCAAGCCACCAGCCAGACAATGGTGAAAACCTGCAGGAACAGACGCAGACCGACTGGTTTGATGTAGTCCATCCAGATATCGCGCATGCCAACCCATACATGCAGCAACAAGGCAACAATCACGGTGAAGGTCAACACCTTCATCCACTGTGACGAGAAGATGCCCGCCCATTGGTCGTAGCCGATGGGGCCTTCGCTGAAAATGAGCTGGGCCAGAAGCAGCAGGGTGAAAACGGCCATCAGTGCCGCGGTGATGCGCTGGCTCAGCCAGTCGCGAGTGCCGTAGTGAGCGCCGACAACGATGCGCTTGGAGCCGTAATTGACAGACATGGTTTGCTTTCTTTAATCAGTGGAGGACAGCGCTTGCCGCTTGAATGCAGTGAACTGTCCCGCAAGCTTTGAGTTTTTAATAGAGGCCAAACAGCTTGGCGCCCAGCACCAGCGTCAGGCCAATGCTCACGGCCAGCGTGAAGGCGGCTGACTGCCTGCCGAAATTCTTGCTGACGGCCTCATGGCTGGTGTCCATCCACAGGTGGCGAAGGCCTGCCATGAAATGGTGCAGGTAAGCCCAGATCAGGGCCAGCGCGACCAGCTTCCAGAGCACGCCGGGCAAGCCCAGCATGCCCACATTGAAGGCGGACTTGAATCGTTCAAAGGAAATGTCGGAGGAAATCGACGTGTCGAACATCCAGATGATGAAAGGCATCAAAAGGAACATGATGAACCCGCTGATCCGGTGAAGGATGGAGACAAGGCCTGCAAGGGGCAGTCGATAACTGGGAAGATCGGTGAAGGCGTTGATGTTGCGGAACTCAGGCCGCTTGGCGCGCTGAGTGGAGGCCAGCTCTGTCATTTTTTAGGCTTTCGTGGGGTGGTAACCGGTTGGTAACTAAGCGGGGCTTGCTTAACAAGCAAACATTTTAATTCTATTGCACTGCAGCAAATTTATTTACAAAGCTTTGCGATTCTCGCGTCATGCCCTTAACTCAACACGTTTTTGTAATGGTGCGTATCGGTGCGGTACAAGCCCCGACGCAGTTCCATGGGGACGTCGTTGTAGGTGTAGGCAATGCGTTCGACGCTTAAAAGCGGCTCGCCTTGCGGCACCTGCAGCAGCCTGGCCGAAGCTGCGTCGGCCGCAATAGCGCGTATTTTTTCTTCGGCCCGCACCATGTGAACGCCAAATTCAATTTCGAACAAGGCATACATCGGCCCCCTGTAGGTTGCCAGCCGGTCGGCCGTCAAGCCCTTGAAGGGGCCGCCGGGCAGCCAGACGTCTTCGACAATCGTGGGTGTACCCTGAAAAGCCAGCACGCGGCGCAGTTGCAGTACGGCCTCGCCGGTGCGCAGAGCCAGGGGTCGGGCGATGTCGGCCGGGGCCCGAAGCCGCTTGCAGTCGATGATTTGCCGCTCGGCCGGGCCTTCGCTGCTGATGTCGCCGCTGTCGGGCATGAGCCGAAGAAATCGGTATTGCACATGCTGTTCGGCATGCGTGGCGACAAACGTTCCCTTGCCCTGGCGACGGATCACCAGGTTTTCGGCAGCGAGTTCGTCAATCGCCTTGCGCACGGTGCCCTGACTGACGCGAAAGCGCGCGGCCAGGTCCATTTCGCTGGGGATCGGCTCGCCAGGTTTCCATTCGCCCCCCTGAAGGCTTTTCAGGATCAGCACCTTGATCTGCTGGTACAGCGGGCTGAAAGCCGGAGTCAGGCCGCCGGGCGCGGCCATCTCTGGCTCGCTGGATGTCAAGGGTGTTTCGGGTAATGGGAAGGAAGTAGTTGCCATACAGCAGATTTGCGCGGCGACCCGATACTGAAGTGGCGCAGCGCTTGACTCGGACATGAACTCAAGTCTCAATCATATCTTATATAAGACATAAGACAAATTGACCGGCTGTGCTTTTAGGGCGTAAAATGCCGGGCGTTGAGCACAACGCGTGGTCTGTCTGTTTTGCAGGTAAAAGGATCTCTTGAGGATATGCCTTGACTCCCCGGCAAAGCTGGATTGACGCCAGAAATCTCACTTCACATTCTGTTTCGATAATTTTTTAACTTTCCTGGAGTTGTCAATCATGAGCAAAAAACCCGTACGTGTCGCAGTGACTGGTGCAGCCGGTCAAATCGGTTACGCATTGCTGTTTCGCATTGCCTCGGGCGAAATGCTCGGCAAAGACCAGCCTGTCATTCTGCAACTGCTCGAAGTGCCGGTCGAAGGCCCTCAAAAAGCGCTCAAGGGCGTGATGATGGAGCTTGAGGACTGCGCATTCCCGCTGCTCGTGGAGATGACCGCTCACAGCGACCCGATGACCGCCTTCAAGGATGCCGACTATGCGCTGCTGGTCGGTTCGCGTCCTCGCGGCCCCGGCATGGAACGTGCCGAACTGCTGGCCGTCAACGGCGCCATTTTCACGGCTCAGGGCAAGGCGCTGAATGCCGTGGCCAGCCGCGACGTACGCGTGCTGGTGGTCGGCAACCCTGCCAACACCAACGCCTACATCGCCATGAAGAGCGCGCCTGACCTGCCACGCAAGAACTTCACCGCCATGCTGCGCCTGGACCACAACCGCGCTGCCAGCCAGATCGCTGCCAAGACCGGCAAGCCCGTGGCCGACATCGAGAAGCTCACGGTCTGGGGCAACCATTCGCCCACGATGTACGCCGACTACCGTTTCGCCACCATCAACGGCGAGAGCGTTGCCCAGATGATCAACGACCAGGAATGGAACGCCAACGTCTTCCTGCCCACCGTCGGCAAGCGCGGCGCCGCCATCATCGAAGCGCGCGGCCTGTCTTCGGCCGCTTCGGCTGCCAACGCCGCCATCGACCACATGCGCGACTGGGCGCTGGGCACCAACGGCAAGTGGGTCACGATGGGTATTCCTTCCGACGGCCAGTACGGTATTCCGAAGGACACGATGTTCGGTTTCCCGGTGA
>JBDSZF010000067.1:0-11560 GCA_039925285.1 Polaromonas sp. | reverse complement strand
CGTTTTCGAAGAACTTGTCGCGGGCTGGCGCTCACGCCGCGGATCTGCATCAGGAGTAGCGGATCAGGATGCGTCGACCGTCGGCCAGGCGCAGACGGTCGACCGGATCATCGCCGACAAGGGCCTGCAGCAGATTTCCGATTCGGGCGCGATCGAGAAGATCGTCGATACCGTGCTGGCCGCCAATGCAAGCCAGGTTGCCGACTACAGGGCCGGCAAGCAGAAAGCGTTCAATTCACTCGTTGGCCAGGTGATGAAGGCGACGCAGGGCAAGGCGAATCCGGCGCAGGTCAACGAGCTGCTGAAGAAAAAGCTGGCTTGAATCCTTGGCGGAAGATCGCTTGAATGCTATTGAAAATATAGCTTCAAGCGCCCGCCCCTACTTCGCAAGAAGCTGATTTGATTCAAAAAATCAGTTCCTGCCAATCTTGGTAGTGAGGGCGCCAGGATGGGCCGGCGGACTCACCGTCAGCCAGAGCTGCTTGAGCTTGGCCAGCTCTTCAGCAAAACGCAGGTTGACGCGCTTTTTCTCCTGTTCCTGGTCGGCAATGAACTTTTTCTGCACCGCGACGCTGCTCTCGTTTTCTTCCAGCCTGCGTTTGAGCGACGCCGGCGCTCTCGACGGGTCTTTGACGTAAAACTCCAGTTCACTGGCAATGGACTTGCGCTGATCGGCCAGTTCGCCCCTTCTCTTGTTCGATGCCTTGATGACTTCATCAATCTGCAGCAGCGCTGTGGCGCGCTCCTGGTCATGCACCGCGCGCGTCGGGTAGCGCTGCAGCAAGGCCTTGTCGCGGCGCCTGTCTTCAGCTTCGCGGGCACGAATCTCGGCGGCCTGTCTGTCTTTTTCATCCTGCGCGGCCTGCTCGTGCGCCGTGAGCGAGGGCCCCAACTGGCGTTTCACCAGGCCCGAACGTGACAACTCGCGCTGCGTGCGGTCAATGCACTCGGCGATCGGGCGGTCGGCCGTGATGGTGCGGCCTTTGCCATCGACACAGCTATAGATGTCCTGTGCGGCGGCGGCACCGGCCAGCCATGTCAAACCGAGGGGAAGAAGTAGAGGCAAGCGCAAATTGTTTTCTTCAGTTGACGCCGTAGCGTTCGCGGTAAGCCAGAACAGCCTGGTAATGATCCTTCAACAACTGCGCGCCCGAGGCCTCGCCCGCCGGCGCGCTGCTGCTGTGCAGAGCCAGATAATGCAGCAAGTCGCTCAGGCGTGCAATGGCGCAGACCTGCAAACCGAGCTGCTGCGTGACATATTGCACCGCGCTGTGGTTGACATCGACGCCGTTCTCGGTCGCTTTTTCCTGCCGGTCCAGCGCGATGGCGACCGCATGCGGCGTGGCGCCGGCCGCCTGGATCAGGGCAATCGATTCGCGCACGGCGGTGCCGGCGGACATCACGTCATCGACAATCAGCACCCGTCCCTTGAGTTGCGCACCGACCAGCGTGCCGCCCTCGCCATGGCTTTTTGCCTCCTTGCGGTTGTAGGCAAACGGCAGGTTGCGCCCCAGCCGCGCCAGCTCGATGGCGACGGCGGCGGCCAGCGGAATGCCCTTGTAGGCCGGGCCAAAAATCATGTCGAAGGTCAAGCCCGTGCGCTGCTCCTCAGCGAGCAGATGGCGCGCATAAAATTGCGCCAGCCGGCCCAGCTTGGCGCCGTCGTCAAACAGGCCGGCGTTGAAAAAATACGGACTCATTCGCCCGGCCTTGGTCTTGAATTGACCGAAACGCAACACCCCGGATTCGACGGCAAACTGCACGAATTCCTGTGCCAGGCTGTCGCCTGGCGGGGTTGCCTGATCCTGATTGCCTGTCTGCCCTGTCGTACTCATTGGAATTCCCATGTTCAAATTAACCAGTCTTAACCTCAACGGCATCCGCTCCGCAGCCAGCAAAGGCCTGCAGGAATGGCTTGCCCAGTCCATGCCGGATTGTATTTGCGTACAGGAACTCAAGGCCCAGGCCGCCGACCTGAGCGGGCGCTTTGAAGAAATCGCCGAGCACAAGGGGTATTTTCACTTCGCCGAAAAAAAGGGCTATTCCGGCGTCGGCATCTACACCCGCCACGAACCCAGCGACGTGATCGTGGGTTATGGCTCGACCGAGTTCGATGCCGAAGGCCGCTATGTGGAACTGCGCTTTGACCGCCCCGGCCGCAAGCACAGCCCCAGGCTGTCGATCATCAGCTGCTATTTTCCGAGCGGCTCTTCAGGCGAAGAGCGCCAGGCCGCCAAGTTCCGTTTCCTGGCCGAGCTGTATCCGCACCTGGCGGCCCTGAAGCAGGCCGACGGGGAAAGCCGTGAATTCGTGTTGTGCGGCGACATCAATATCGCGCATCAGGAAATCGATCTGAAAAACTTCAAGGGCAACAAGAAGAACAGCGGTTTTCTGCCCGAAGAGCGCGCCTGGATGACCGAGTTGCTGAAGGACGCTGAACTGACGCAGGACGCGGCCAATGAACTGGCCCAGGATGCAAGCGGTGTCAGAGGCGCCGGCATGGTCGATGTGTACCGCCGGCTGCATCCCGCGACCACGGGCGAGGCCTATACCTGGTGGAGCAACCGGGGCCAGGCTTATGCCAAGAACGTCGGCTGGCGGCTGGACTACCACCTGGCGACTTCAGGCCTGGCGGCTCATGCGCGCTTGGCCACGGTGTTCAAAGAGCAGCGCTTTTCTGATCACGCACCACTGACCATCGATTACGACTTCGCCCTCTGACGCTCGCCCATCAGCGCGATCAATGCCAGAAGGGAGAAGGCCGCGCCCGTGTAGAAGGTGAATGACGCACCCCACTGATCCCAGACCAGGCCGGCCAAAACACTGGCCACCAGCATGGCCAGGCCGCTGACGAGGTTGAAGAATCCGTACGCAGTGCCGCGCAGATCGACGGGCGCCTGGTCGGCCACCATGGTGGCCAGCAGGCCCTGGGTCATTCCCATGTGCACGCCCCAGAGCGCCACACCGGCAAGCACCGTGGTCCAATGGTCGTCGTAGGCCAGCACCAGGTCGGCCGCGATCAAGACCAGCAGGCCCCAAGCCAGCAGCGTCTTGTGGCTCATGCGGTCGGACAGTTTGCCAAAGGGGAAAGCCGAGGCCGCATAGACCAGGTTCATCGCCACCATCACCAGCGGCACCAATGCCACCGGGATGCCACCCTGCTGGGCACGAAGCACCAGAAAGGCCTCGCTGAACCGTGCCAGTGTGAAAACAGCGCCGATGCCGACCACCCACCAATATGATGCGCTGAGCCGCTTGAGGTTTTCCCGTCGAATCGGATTGACTTTTTTCTCATCCTGGTGACGCTCAGGCTCCCGGACGCCGACCAGCAGCAGCACGACGGCCAGCAGGCCCGGAATCACGGCGACCCAGAAGACCGCCCGGAAATCGTCGGCCCAGAGCAGCATCAATCCAACGGCCAGCAACGGCCCCAGGAACGCACCGACCGAGTCGAACGATTGCCGCAGGCCAAAGGCTGCACCACGCATCTCCCTGGGCGCCATATCCGCCACCAGCGCATCGCGCGGGGCACCCCGGATGCCCTTGCCGACCCGGTCCAGGAAACGTGCCGTGAGCACGACGCCAATGGTCGGCGCCACGGCAAAAAGAGGCTTGGTCAGCGCTCCCAGGGCATAGCCGAACACGGCCAGGCCCTTGCGCTTTCCAAGGTAATCACTGAGTGCCCCCGAAAACACCTTGACGATGAGCGCGGTGGATTCAGCCAGTCCTTCGATCAGTCCGACAGTGAAAGCGCTGGCGCCCAGCACACCGACCATGAACATCGGCAACAGGCTATGGATCATCTCGGAGGAAATGTCCATCATCATGCTGACGAGGCCGAGGACCCACACCCCCGCTGGAATTTTTCGCAATGGGTGGATGGCAGTGTCAGTCATGGCGGTTCGCTTTCAGAAGAGGATGACATGCCAGGCGACGCGCACCAGCCCGGCTACGACTGCGACATCCGCACGCGACGCGCAGCCTCCTCGGCGCTCGCATCGTCAATCTCGCGCAGCACGCTGCCCACATCGACCGGCCCGGTCTTGCGCTTGAAATGGCCGCTCAGCACCGTCTCGGGATACAGCACGCCGCGCTGGTACAGATCCCACATCTCGTGGCCGTAGTCGATCTTCAGCAGATCGGGTGCGAAGCGGCCAAAGAAGTTGCGCAGGTTGGCCACGTCGCGCAGCAGCATGCGGCTGGCGTGGTTGTTGCCAGCGGCGTCCACCGCCTGCGGCAGGTCGATGATGACCGGGCCATCGGCCGCCAGCAAAATGTTGAATTCCGACAGATCGCCGTGGACGATACCGGCGCACAGCATGCGGATCACCTCGGTGATCAGCGTGGCATGGTGGGTGCGCGCCTGCCCGGGCGTGAAATCCACATCATTGAGCCGCGGGGCCGCGTCGCCATGCGCATCGGTCACCAGTTCCATCAGCAGCACGCCGTCGCAGAAGTTGTGCGGCTTGGGCACGCGCACGCCGGCGTCAGCCAGCCGGTAGAGCGCATCGACCTCGGCGCTCTGCCAGGCGGCTTCGCTGGCCTGCCGGCCGAATTTGGTGCCCTTGGCCATGGCCCGGGCCTGCCGGGTGTTCTTGACCTTGCGGTTCTCGGTGTAATCGACCGCCTGGCGAAAGCTGCGCTGCTCGGCTTCCTTGTAGATCTTGGCGCAGCGCGTTTCATCGCCGCAGCGAACGACGTAGACCATGGCTTCCTTGCCGCTCATGAGCTGGCGGACGACGGTATCGATCAGGCCCTCTTCAACGAGGGATTGCAGTCTTGGAGGTGCTTTCATGGACGCCATTGTGCCCCGCTACCGCGCAAGCCCCACAGTCGTGCAAGACCACACTAGACGACTGGTCTAATTTAATTGCTACACTCCAGCCCATGAGCCACGATCACCTCGATGTCAAACAGCACATCCTCGACACCGCACGCAGCATCATCCTGGGCAAGGGCTTTTCGGCCGTGGGCCTGAACGAGATTCTGTCCACCGCCCAAGTGCCCAAGGGTTCCTTCTACCATTACTTCAAGTCCAAGGAATCGTTTGGCGAGGCGCTGGTGGACAGCTATGTGGCCGACTACCTGGCGCAGGTGGACAACCTGCTGCAAGACGACGGCGCACCAGCCGCAGCGCGTTTGATGCGCTACTGGCACAGCTGGATGAGTCCCGCCGACAGCGACACCGCCGAATGCAACTGCCTGGTCGTGAAACTGAGCGGCGAGGTGTCGGACATGTCTGAGGCGATGCGCGCGGCCTTGCTGCGCGGCACCAACCTGATCATCGAGCGGCTGGGCGACTGCATTCAGGAAGGCCTGGCAGACGGCTCGCTGGCCGGTGATTTCAATGCGCAGCACACGGCGCTGACGCTCTACGAATTGTGGCTGGGCGCCGCCCTGCTGACCAAGGTCAGGCGCGAACGCAGCGCGCTGGAGGCGGCCATGGCTGCAACCTTGAGCCTGTTGAAGCTGCCGCAGCCCGTTACCGGCTGACGCAGCCGCCCATTTCGCCTATTTCCCATTCTTCCCGTCCATAGCGCGGATTTTTTAGCGCCGCCATTAGCCGACCGGTCTATTCAGAAACCGGTCTTTTTTAACCCTCTCCAACCAAAGAACCGAATGATGAAAAAACTGCTTTCCCCCTTGAAGATCGGCCAAAAAACCCTGCCCAACCGCGTCGTCATGGCGCCGCTGACCCGCTCGCGGGCCGGCCAGCCGGGCGACATTCCGAATGCGCTCAACGTCGAGTACTACACCCAGCGCGCCAGCGCCGGCCTGATCGTCACCGAAGCCACGCAGGTGTCCCGGCAAGGCCAGGGCTATGCCCTGACACCAGGCATCTACACCGACGCGCAGGAAGCTGGCTGGAAAAAGGTCGTGCAGGCGGTTCATGCCCAGGACGGCCATATCGCGCTGCAGCTCTGGCATGTCGGACGCATCTCGCATTCGCTGCTGCAGGAAAACGGCACGGCGCCGGTGGCCCCCTCGGCGCTGATTGCCAAAGGCGCCCAGTGCTTCGTGATCCAGCCCGACGGCAAGGCTGAAAACGTGCCGACCGAAACGCCGCGCGCCCTGGCGACGGAAGAGCTGCCCGGCATCGTGGACCAGTACCGCCAGGCGGCCGTGCGCGGCAAGCGGGCCGGCTTTGATTTCCTGGAACTGCATGCGGCCAACGGCTACCTGCTGCACCAGTTCCTGTCCACCAACAGCAACCAGCGCAGCGATGCCTACGGCGGCAGCCTGGAAAACCGCGCCCGCCTGACGCTCGAAGTGCTCGACGCGGTGATCGCAGAGATGGGCGCGCAGAACGTCGGCGTCCGCGTGTCGCCGCATTTCGTGGCGCATGACATGGCCGATACCGAGGCCGAAGCCAGCGCCCGGTACCTGGCGCGTGCCTTCAGCCAGCGCGGCATTGCCTACCTGCACATCGCCGAACCTGACTGGGCCGGCGGCCCCGAATTGACCGACGCCTTTCGGACGCAGCTGCGCACGTCGTTCGACGGCGTGTTGATCTTCTGCGGCGGCTACACGGCAGACGAGGCGGACGCGCTGCTGGCGCAAGGCAAGGCGGACGCGGTGGCGTTCGGCCGGCCCTTCATTGCCAATGCCGACCTGGTGGAGCGTTTTCGCCAGGGCGCCGAACTCAATACCCCCGACCGGACGACGTTTTACGGCGGCGGCGCGCACGGCTACACCGATTACCCCACACTGGCGCTGCAGCCCGCGTAAAGCACCGGCCTGCTGACAGCCCAAAACAAAGGAAATGACATGAAAATCCTGATGGTTCTCACCTCGCACAACCAGCTCGGCAACACCGGTAAAAAGACCGGTTTCTGGCTGGAGGAATTTGCGGCACCCTACTATGCGTTCAAGGATGCAGGCGCCGATGTCACCCTGGTTTCGCCCAAAGGCGGCCAGCCGCCGCTCGATCCCAACAGCGACGAGCCGGATTCGCAGACCGATGCCACGCGCCGCTTCAAGGCCGACCCGGCCGCGCAGGCCACCCTGGCCCACACCGGCAAGCTGTCGGAGGTCTCGGCGGGTGACTTTGATGCGGTGTTTTATCCCGGCGGCCACGGTCCGCTGTGGGACCTGGCCGAAGACCCGGCTTCAATCCGGCTGATCGAGACGATGGCCGCTGCGGGAAAAACCGTTGCGGCCGTCTGCCACGCACCGGGCGTGCTGCGCCATGTCAAGGCGGCCGGCGGAACGCCGCTGGTGCAGGGAAAAACCGTCACCGGCTTCACCAATACCGAGGAGGCCGCGGTGCAGCTGACCGGCATCGTGCCCTTCCTGGTCGAAGACATGCTGGTAAAAAATGGCGCCCATTACAGCAAGGGCGCCGACTGGCAAGCGCATGTCGTCACCGACGGCAAGCTGATCACGGGCCAGAACCCGGCGTCTTCAGAGCCTGCGGCGCTGGCCGTGCTGCGCCAGCTCAAGGGCGGCTAGTCGCCAGGCGGCAAAAGAATCTTTCAGGTTCAGCCCGCCGGGTCCGCGGCCCGTCCCAGCGCCGCCATCAGGTCCGACTGGGTAATCATGCCGACCAGGCGTTCGCCCTCGCCAATGATGGGAATGTGGTGATGGCCGGTGCTGCCAAACAGCGGCAGCAGGTCCACCAGATGGCGCTGCATGCCCGCCACGCGCACATTGCGCGTCATGATCTGGCCGACCACCTCGGGCTTGCTGGAATAGCTGCTGCGGGTGCTTCGAATCAGCGTGCGCAGCTTGTCGTCAAAACCCTCATACACATCGAGTTCGGCGGCGCGCATGAAATCGGCCAGCGTGATGATGCCGGCAATGCGAAAGGCGCGGTCCACCACCGGCAGCGCCTTGATGTGGCGCTCGCGCAGCAGCGCCCAGGCCTCCTGCAAAGGCGTGCCGAACTCCACGGTGACCAGGTTGCGCGACATGATGTCGGCACAGCGCACTTCGGCCAGCTTGCGGTCGTAAGCGCGCAGCCGGGTTTCGGCCAGCAGCGCCTTGAGGTCGTCGCGGCTCACGTCGAGCACCTGGTTGTAGCGTGCCAGCACGGCGTCCAGGTCGGCGTCCAGCAGACTGTCCTGGCCGGAAACCCCACGGGCTGGCGGCAGCTGCATGTGCGGATAGGGCCGGCGGGTGGCATTGTTATAGACAATGCCCGCCAGCACCAGCAGGACTGAATTGAGCATCACCGGATAGAAGGCAAACGCCGGGTCGGCGATGCCGCCCAGCACCATCATCAGCGCCGTCGCCCCGCCGGGCGGATGCAGGCAGCGCAGGGCCAGCATCAGGGTGATGGCCGCGGCCACCGTGAACGCGGCCGCCAGTTCGGGCGCGCTCCCCAGCAGCGCAACGCCATGGACACCGGCAATGCCGACCAGCGCCGACAGGGTGTTGCCCCCCACCACGGCCCATGGCTGCGCCATCGGGCTGGCCGGCACCGCAAACACCAGCACCGCACTGGCGCCCAGTGGCGCCACCAGCCAGGGCAGACGCGCCAGCAGCGTTCCGCCCAGCAGATGGCACAGCAGCCCCGTCAGGAAAATGCCGATCAGCGCGCCCGTCACCAGGCGCAGCCGCTCGCGCGTGTTGATGCCGGTGCGGGCCGGCCGGAAGGCACGCCACCAGGCTGGGCTGATAAAAGACGAGTGCCGGCCATGCGCAGGAAAGTCGGGCCGGGAAGGAGATTTCATAAATGCAGTGCTTGCAGATCAAGGCAAGCGCGCCATGCCCGCTTGCGGTTTGTCGTCAGGAAACTGGCCTGGCCCTAGCGCCGCGCCCTCTCGTACAAACCCTGCACCTTGGGCACATTGGACTGAAGTTCCTGGATGCGCTGCGGACCCGAGGGGTGCGTGGACAGGAAGCTCGGGCCGCCTGCGCCGCCGCCCGCCTGCTCCATTTTTTGCCACAGGCTGACCGCAGCCTGCGGGTTGTAGCCGCCGCGCGCGGCCAGTTCCAGCCCGACCAGGTCGGCATCGCTTTCGTCTTCGCGGCTAAAGCGCAGCGTCAGCAGCTGGGTGCCGACATTGGCCGCCAGATCGCCCAGTTGCCCCAGCCCCAGCAACTGCGCGCCCAGCGACAGCAAGGTGCCGGTGCCCTGGCTCTTGGCGATGCGGGAGCGCGCATGCTCGCGCAGCGCATGGGCCATTTCGTGGCCCATGATCATGGCGATTTCATCATCGGTGAGCTTGAGCTGGTCCAGGATTCCGGTGTAAAAAGCGATCTTGCCGCCCGGCATGCAAAACGCGTTGATCTGTTTGCTGCCAATCAGGTTGACTTCCCAGCGCCATTGCCGGGCCCGGTCATTCCATTGCGCGGCCTGCGGTATCAGGCGTTTGGCGATGGCGTGCAGGCGCTGCAGCTGCGCATTGCCTGGCGGCGCCAATGCGCCCTTGGCCCTGGCTTCGGCCAGCAGCTTGGCGTATTCCTGGGTGGAAGCGTCTTCGAGTTCGTCGGCCGGAACCAGATTGCGCAGGCGGGACGAGCGCCCGACATCCACCTGCGCCAGCAAAGGGGTGGCAGCCAGCGTGGCTGCGCTACCTGCAGCGGCCAGCAAAAAGCCACGACGGCCCGACCAGGCGGCGTGTTTGAGATCGCATAAAGAGCACATCAGGGAATAATAGCCACAAACTGAAACCCTCATGTCAGACAAAACCTATTCAATCCCCGCTACCGTAGCGTCAAACCCCGTTGCTGAAACCACGCCGGCGGCCGCCCCCAAACCCGGCTGGCGCGAGGTCTGGCGCGTGTATTCCGAAGCCGCCACGCTGCGCATGCTGCTGCTGGGCTTTTCGGCCGGGCTGCCGCTGCTGCTGGTGTTTGGCACGCTGAGCTTCTGGCTGCGCGAGGCCGGCATCGACCGCACCACGATCGGCTACCTGAGCTGGGTCGGGCTGGCCTACGGCTTCAAATGGGCCTGGGCGCCGCTGGTGGACCGGCTGCCGATTCCGCTGCTCACGCGCTGGCTGGGCCGCAGGCGCAGCTGGCTGCTGCTGTCGCAGGCGGTCATCATGACGGCGCTGGTCTGCATGGCCCTGACCGACCCCAAGCTGGCGCTGCTGCCCATGGTGTGGTGCGCGCTGGCAGTGGCCTTTGGCTCGGCCACGCAGGACATTGCGCTGGACGCCTACCGGATCGAATCGGCCGACGTGCAGCGCCAGGCCGCGCTGGCCGCCGCCTACCAGACCGGTTACCGCATCGCGATGATCTGGTCCGGCGCCGGCGCGCTGTGGATTGCCGCCCGCGCAGAAGTCGTCGGCATCGCCGGCGTCAGCACTTACCAGCATGGCGCCTGGCAAACCGCTTACCTGGTCATGGCCGCGTCGATGCTGCTCGGCGTGGTCACGGTGCTGTGCTCGCCCGAACCCCAGCGCCGCGAACTGCCGCCCAGCAAAAATG
Source organism: Polaromonas sp. (assembly GCA_039925285.1). Classification (GTDB taxonomy): domain Bacteria; phylum Pseudomonadota; class Gammaproteobacteria; order Burkholderiales; family Burkholderiaceae_C; genus Polaromonas. The sequence goes on along the minus strand of JBDSZF010000067.1, from coordinate 1,180 downwards.
CCGCCGACTGGCTCAAGGGCGCGCTGATCGAGCCGTTTGCCGATTTCCTGCGGCGCTACGGCAAGCAGGCGCTGCTGATCCTGGCGCTGATCGCGATGTACCGCATCAGCGATGTCGTGATGGGCATCATGGCCAATCCGTTTTATGTCGACATGGGCTACACCAAGGACGAAGTGGCGACCGTGACCAAGATCTACGGCGTCGTCATGACGCTGGTCGGCGCCTTTGTCGGCGGCGGGCTGGCGATGCGCTTTGGCGTGATGAAGGTGCTGATGCTGGGCGCCGTGCTGAGCGCCGGCAGCAACCTGCTGTTTGCCTGGCTGGGCACGCGCGGCCATGACGTCACGTCGCTGATCTTCGTGATTTCGGCCGACAACCTGTCCAGCGGCATTGCCTCGGCCGCCTTCATCGCCTACCTGTCGAGCCTGACCAACATCAACTATTCAGCCACCCAGTACGCGCTTTTCAGCTCGATGATGCTGCTCTTGCCCAAGACGCTGGCCGGTTATTCGGGCGCCTATGTGGATGCGTTCGGCTACGGCAACTTTTTTACCGCGTCGGCCCTGCTCGGTCTGCCGGTATTGTTGCTGATTGGCCTGGCTTCACGATCAAAAACGGCTCCAGCGCAATGAGGACGGACGCAAGAAGCTATTGATCCGATAGCAGGCTGAAATCTTCGTTTACCTGATCTTTACGACGGCTTAAAGCGCAATTGTTGCGCCTGGTGCACCATGAAGCGCATGGCGACAGTCTTCCTTTCGGACACACCCTTCAACCCAAGGACCGGCCCATGACACAGCAGCTTTTGATGATCGAAGACGATACCCGCCTGGCCAGCATGGTGGGCGAATACCTGCGCCAGTCGGGTTATGGCTTTAGCCATGCCGCCACCGGCGCCAGCGGCCTGGAAGCGCTGCAGGCCATTTCGCCCGACCTGGTGATCCTCGACCTGATGCTGCCCGACATGGACGGCCTGGAAGTGTGCCGCCGCATCAAGGGCCAGGGCAGCGAGTCGGCGCGTACCGCCGTGCTGATGCTCACCGCCAAGGGCGACCCGATGGACCGCATCGTCGGCCTGGAAATCGGCGCCGACGACTACCTGCCCAAACCATTTGAGCCGCGCGAGCTGCTGGCCCGCATCCGCGCCGTGCTGCGCCGGGGCGGCGACTCCAGCGGCAAC
>JBDSZF010000066.1:0-5794 GCA_039925285.1 Polaromonas sp. | reverse complement strand
ATCACGCGCCAGACGCTGGCCACGCGCCAGGAGTCCATCAAGCTCAGCAAGCTGCGCTTTGACAATGGCGTGACGTCCGAGCTGGACTACCGGCAGGCCGAATCCCTGCTGGAGGCTGCCCGCGTGGCCCATGCGCAGCAGCAACGCCAGCGCGCGCTCGATGAAAATGCGCTCACGCTGCTGGTCGGCCAGCCGCTAGCGGGCGAATTGCCTGCCGCAGCCAGCAAGTCCGGCCCGCTGGTGCTGGCCCAGCCTATGGCCGATGTGCCGGCCGGCCTGCCTTCTGATTTGCTGATCAATCGGCCCGATATCCGTCAGGCCGAGCAGCTTTTGCTGGCATCGAACGCCAACATCGGCGCGGCGCGCGCGGCGTTCTTTCCGCGAATTTCGCTGACGGTCGGCGCTGGCAGTGCCAGCAGTCACCTGTCCGGTTTGTTCGCAAGTGGTTCCTGGGGCTGGACCATGGCGCCCCAGTTGTTGTTGCCGATTTTTGATGCCGGCCGCAATAGGGCCGGGCTGGATTCGGCGAAAGCGGGGCGCGACATCGCCATCGCCCAGTACGAAAAAGCCATCCAGACCGGATTCCGTGAAGTCGCCGATGCGCTGGCCACCCGTGCCACGCTGGCCGACCAGTTGCGTTCCCAGCAGGCCCAGGCGAACGCCGAAGCGGTGCGCTTCAAACTGTCGGACCTGCGCTACCAGAACGGCATTGCGAGCTATCTGGATCTGCTCGATGCGCAGCGCTCGCTGTTCACCGCCCAGCAAGCCGTGGTGCAGACGCGCCTGGCCCAGCTGCAAAGCCAGGTCACGTTGTACAAAACGCTGGGTGGCGGCTGGAAGGAGCCTGAGGCCGTCGCGCGCCAGCCCTGAGCCGCTTGCTCAAATCGGGAGCCGCGGTCTGGGTCCGGTGAACGCTCCGGCATCACGGCTCGCGGGCGCAGGGCGGAAGCGCCAAATGCCCCTGCCCATGGCAGTCAAATCGCTTTCAGACCAATAATAGACAATTACTAGAGCGGAATCACCCTGACTGGCAAAAGTCGTACCCATGTACCTCAGGGGTTTCACCTTGGCATTTATGGATAGCTTTGGCGCATCTGACACCAGGCCACTGCAGGGTCACTTCCACCACGGATAAAACTCAGGCGTTTGGGAAGCGCGCCCGGAGAATTCTGGCGCACGCTTCTCACGGAATGAAGCGACGCCCTCCTTACCTTCGCTAATGCGGGCGTAGAACATCGCCAGGGATTCGATCTGGTGGGCACGCTTTGGATGTGGCTCAGCCGAGTTGCGCGGCAACATTTGCCGGATCAGGGCCATCGACACGGGCGATCTATCAGAGACAAGCGTTCTCGCAAACTCCTGAGCACTGGCCAGTAGCGTACCCACAGGATGCACTTCGCGCACCAGCCCGCAACGCAATGCTTCGGCAGCTTCAATGATTTTTGCCGAGTAGGCCCACTTGAGCGCCCTTGTCAAACCAACGATTCTCGGAAGGAACCAGCTTTGGCAGGCTTCGGGAACCATACCGATTTTTCCAAACGTAAAGCCCATGCGCAGGTCCTCCGAGGCCAAGCGAAAATCCGTCGCCAGCGTCATGGTCGCACCGATACCGGCGGCGGCGCCGTTGATGGCGGCAATCACCGGCTTCTTGCAATCAAAAATGCTCAGCAATACGCGTCCAGCGGTGTCACGAACACCTCGCACGATTTCGGGGTCGTCAAAGCGTTGTTCCAGATCATCCGGCGTCGGTCGCAGTGACTGGTCCAGGCCAAAGACGTTGCCATTGGTGGACAGGTCCATTCCCGCGCAAAAGGCTTGACCTTGTCCCGTCACGACGATCGCGCGCACCGCGTCGTCTTCACTGGCGACGGCAAAGGCATCGATCAGTTCATTGGCCATCCGCATGGTAAATGCGTTGAGTTTCCCGGGACGGTTGAGCGTGATGGTCAGAATGCCATCCTGGACACTGTAAAGAATCGTTTCGTAGTTCATGGAATTTGAAGCCAAGATTTTGGGATCAATGCCGCCCCTCCTCTTCGCCCTTTCGGCGCGCAAAGGCTTGCCTGCCATTGCACAGGACGCACGCGAGACGGTAGTTGTCTGAGTTCAACTAGCGTGTCGCTCTGGTCCAAGATGGTGTTTGTCCGCATAAGCCTTTTCTCAAAACAGCTGGAAAGATCTCAGTCCAGCGATGTGCCGGTAGACTTCACCAGCACCGCCCATTTCGCCGATTCACCGCTGATCAGTTCAGCAAACTGCTCCGGCGTACCGTGCGCGGGCTCGACGCCCAAATCAATCATCTTCTTTCGCCCATCCGGCATGGCAAGAACCTTCACCATGGCGGCATGGAGTTTGTCAGTCACGCGACGAGGCGTGGCGGCTGGCGCCATCAGCCCTTTCCAGGCGGGCACCACGTAGCCGTGCAGGCCGCCTTCCTGCATCGTGGGAATGTCGGGCGCGGCAATCGCGCGATGGCTGCTGGCAACGGCCAGAGCGCGCAGTTTTCCGGCCTTGACCAGCGGCAGCAGTGCAGGCATGTTGTCGATAGGCATGGTGACATGGCCCGTCAGCAAGTCACTCACCGCGGCGCGGGAGCGTTTATAGGGAACGTGCAGCATTTTTAGTCCTGCAGCCTGGCCAGGGATGTGCTGCTGGTGAGCGACAAGCAATCCGACCTACCGCTACTTTGCGCAGGCAGCGGGCATTTCTCATGACGCCATCAACCTCAGCGCTGGCCTGCGCGTCAACGGCGCTGTCCATATCCAGAACGTCAATGCCTATCATGGCCGACTCAAACAATGGCTCAATCGCTTTCACGGCGTCGCCACCCACTATCTGGACAACTACCTGGGCTGGTTCCGTTGCCTGGACAACCACCATGCCAACTCACAGGAAGCCACCCTGGCGATGGCCCTGGGGAGAAATTTCCACATTTAACGGTGACATCGCCAAAAACTTACCCCCTATGGCCCAATCGGATGGTTGGACCTCCACAAACACTACATGCACCGATTCGGGTGTACAACCGCAGTGTTTGATCAGGGACTGGGTGACATCATCAGCCACCTTTTGTTTTTTCCTGGCTGCGGCCGGCGGAGAGTTCGATTTTGATGGCGGGCATAGGACAAATAACTCGTATTGATTGAAGATCAGGCCTGTTTGAAATATAGGTGTGCACCGCAGGCATCGTGGGGATCGGCGGCCAGCAGGCCATTGACCTTGCGGAAACGAATGCAGTTGTCCAAGAAGACCTTTTCGGTGGTCTGGATGTCTTTGACGAGGAACGTGGCTGCTGCCATTGCACACATCTTTTTTCTCATTTAAAAACAACAGGCTATAGCACTTTTTCGGGAGCTTGCCCCATGCGTTGGTACAGGAAGGCCAGGGGGGTTATCCCGGCGTAAGTGCCTAAAAACTATCCAAATCGGGAAGATTTGCTCAATTTTTAAGCAAATCTGGCGCAAGGTGACGCACGCAAGGCTAATCGGCAAAAGATATGTGTAATGGGATGGGTCAACCCTTCGCGCTTTCAAGTTTCAAGACTTGGCTCACTGCAAGCCAGGTGCTGCGTGTTCCAGCGTGGTGTCCCGATCAAGCGGATAGATGGGGCGCCGCAGATGCTTGAATGGGAACTGGCTGTAGTCAGAACTGCAAACTCCGGGGCCTGCCACCAGCAAAATATGTCTGGCAATGGGCTCGAAGCCCGCACGGAAGTGTTGGCGCGACTTGATCAGGATGTATTTTTTCCTGGCGAGATCAATGCCGGCATGGGTAAAAACGCCTGCGTCGAACGGCTCCTGGGGCTTTTCGCAGACCATCACCAATACGCCCGCCACATCCAGAACCGCAGTGCGCCCCAAACTCAGTTGCATGCCGGTAAACATCGGTCCGGTGACCTGATAAGCGCCATCGGTGATGCATTTCACGCGGCCGGTCAGTGTCAAAGGTTGACCCTTGAGGTTTAACGCCGGCATGTCGGTCTTGCCCCCCACCGCCACGCTCACTTCCTGGCCTACGCCGCCTGCGATCATCTGCGCGACCGCCTCCGGGTCCCAGAAAGGGCCGGCAATCACATCCTGCAGGCCCTGGTGCATCACCTCGCGCAGCACACTCATCTCGTCGGTAGGGCCACCCGCGCCGCAGTTGTCGCCATGGTCCACCAACAGGATGGGGCCATCGGCCAAGGCTTTCGCGCGCGCTATGGATTCGGCCATCGGTTCAATGGAAAAAATGAAATCATCGCGGCGTGACCAGGCCATGCCGGTCAGCTCGTCCATCAGCTTGCGGGCGACGTCCATGCGCGCCGCATCGGCCACGATGACGACGGCCAAACCGACGTGGGGAATATCGGCCAGGGGGAAGCCACCGAAGACCGACGCATTCAACACCTCGCCGCTGGCTTCCGCCGCCATGGCGCGATCCATGATGTCTTTCATCGGCTGGTTGAGCGGTGTCTGGCGAAGCATGTGCGTCAGCAGCGGGAGGGTTCGCCACAGGATGACCGGTTTGACCTCTTTGCGCAAAGCTGCCATCAGCGTACGGGCAGCACGCGCGCCGGTTTCATACACATCAATATGCGGATAGGTGCAATAGCCCGCAATGACCGTCGCGTTGGCTACCAATGCCTCGCTGAAGTTCGCGTGAAAATCCAGTGCGACGGCAATGGGCGTATCTGGCGCCACGGCGCGAATGCGCCTGAGCAGTTCGCCCTCGGCATCGGGGAAGCCTTCGGCCACCATCGCCCCGTGCAGGTCCAGCATCACAGCATCGCAGCCCTGGCGGACCGCGGCAAGAATGGACTCGGCCATTGACTCGAATGCCTCGGCGGTCACCGTCCCACTGGGCACCGCGTTGGCGAGCAAGGGCATGATGAACTCGTCACCCTGGCTGCGAGCCATGTCCATGAAGGCGGCGGCGGCGGCGTTGGTGTTCTCGGTGGCGCGGATGGCAGCTTCGCCATAGACCGGGCCGTCCGCGCCCGTGCCGCGGCAAAACGCCTTCAGCGGTGTCGCCATCGGCGAGAAGGTATTGGTTTCGTGCCGCATCAAGGCAATAACAAAACGCATGGGGATCTCCTCCTGGGCTCAGTCGCTTCAGTTCGCTTCAATGTTGACCAACTTGGCGATCGCGCCGTAGCGGGCCGTCTCGGCATGGAGGAAGGCGCGTGCCTCGGCTGGCTTGCTGAGCACGGGCTCATAGGAAAGCGTCTGCAGGCGTGCCAGGAAATCGGGTTCTTCCACGCTGCTTTTCACTTCCTTGTACAGGCGGTCGATGATGGGCTGCGGTGTTCCTGTCTTCACCACGAGCGCGAGGCTGACGCGAATCAGCAGGGCATTCTTGTCACCCGCCTTTTGCGTCTCGAGTTTCGGGAACTGCGCAACGGGGGCGGTCTGGAGTGTCGCAAGGGGTTTGACTTTGCCGGCGGTCACGTAGCTCACCGACGATCCGATCACATCAACGTGGGCGTCGGTTTGGCCGCCTATCAGGTCGAGTATCGCTGGTGGCGAGCCGCGATAAGGAATGATCGTGAAATCCAGATGGTTCTGCTGCTTCCAGTTGGCAAGACCCAAATGGGCTGCGCCGCCGACTGCATTGATGCTGATGGAGGCCTTGCCGGGGTTGCTTTTGATATACGACACCAAGTCTGTGAGGCTGGACTCCTTGCGGTCAGATCTGGCAACGATCCAGTGCGGCACCGTATTGAGAATGGTGATCGGCGTGAGCTCGGTGTCGGGCTTGTAGGGGAGATTCTTGATCGTGTGCGGGTTGATATTGAGCGAGCCGTCGCTGGTCA
>JBDSZF010000065.1:0-3570 GCA_039925285.1 Polaromonas sp. | reverse complement strand
GGCGGCGAGTTTTCCAAGCGCAGCAAGGATGCGAATCTGGACAATTTCGATCAGGTCCAGAAGGACATGGTCGGCCAGTTCGAGAACACCTTCATGATGTACCTGCCGCGCCTGTGCGAGCACTGCCTCAACCCCGCCTGCGTCGCGTCGTGCCCGTCGGGCTCGATCTACAAGCGCGAGGAGGACGGCATCGTGCTGATCGACCAGGACAAATGCCGCGGCTGGCGCATGTGCGTCTCGGGCTGCCCGTACAAGAAGATCTACTACAACTGGAAGAGCGGCAAGGCCGAGAAATGCACCTTCTGCTATCCGCGCATCGAGGCCGGCCAGCCCACGGTGTGCAGTGAAACCTGCGTCGGGCGCATCCGTTACCTTGGCGTGGTGCTGTATGACGCCGACCGCATCCAGGAAGCCGCCAGCGTGCCTGACGACAAGGATCTGTACCAGGCCCAGCTCGACATCTTCCTGGACCCGAACGACCCGGCCGTGATTGCGCAGGCGCGCCTGGACGGCATTCCCGACGCCTGGCTCGAAGGCGCGCGCAAGAGTCCGGTCTACAAGATGGCCGTCGAGTGGAAGGTGGCGCTGCCGCTGCACCCCGAGTACCGCACGCTGCCGATGGTCTGGTATGTGCCGCCGCTGTCGCCCATAACCTCGGCCGCCAACGCCGGGCAGATCGGCATCAACGGCGAGCTGCCTGACATTGCCCAGATGCGCATTCCGGTGCAGTACCTGGCCAATCTGCTGACGGCCGGCGACACCGCGCCGGTGATCCGTTCGCTGCAGCGCATGCTGGCGATGCGCTCCTACCAGCGCAGCAAGCATGTGGACCAGGTGCAGAACCTGGCCGTGCTGGAGCAGGCCGGCCTGACGGTCGCCGAGGTCGAGGAGATGTACCACGTCATGGCGATTGCCAACTACGAAGACCGCTTCGTGATCCCGACGACGCACCGCGAATACGCCGAAAACGCGTTTGACATGCGCGGCGGCTGCGGTTTTACCTTCGGCAACGGCTGCTCCGACGGCGCCAGCGACGTCAGCCTGTTCGGCGGCAGCAAGAAACGCACTATTCCCATCAAGGTGGAGGTCTGAGACATGGCACTGTTCAACAACATTCCCAAGGCCACGAAAAGCCTGCGCGTGCTGGCACGCCTGCTCGGCTACCCCGATGCCGAACTGCGCGGCCACCTGGCCGATCTGCGCGGCGCGCTGCATGAAGAGCGTGCCTTGCTGGCGCCGCGGCTGGCCGAACTCGATGCGCTGATCGACACGCTGGCGCGCAAAGCTTCCCTGGAGGCCGAAGCCGACTACGTTGAACTGTTCGACCGGGGGCGCGCCACGTCGCTGCACCTGTTCGAGCATGTGCATGGCGACTCGCGCGACCGTGGCCCGGCGATGATCGACCTGGCCCAGACCTACGAAAAGGCTGGCATGTACCTGGCCGAGGGCGAAATGCCCGACTTCTTGCCGGTGGTGCTCGAATTCACCTCGACCCAGCCGCCGCGCGAGGCGCGCGAGTTCCTGGCCGAGATGGCGCATATCTTCAACGCCATCTTTGCGGCCTTGCAGCAGCGCGGCAGTGCCTATGCCTGTGTGCTGGGCGCCTTGCTGGAGCTGGCCGGCGAGAAAGCCTCTCCCGTTGAAATCGCCGCCGAAGAGGCTATCGATGCCGTCTGGCAGGAACCGGTCGTGTTTGACGGCTGCTCGTCCAAGGGCCAGGCCAGGCCCGACCAGCCGCAACCGATTCACATCGTGCCCAGCAACGCACGTCCCGCCCAAGGAGTACAGACATGAGCGTGTATGGTTTTCTTTTCGGGGTCTATCCCTACATCTGCCTGACGGTGTTCCTGCTCGGCAGCCTGATCCGCTTCGACCGCGACCAGTACACCTGGAAAAGCGATTCGTCGCAGCTTCTGCGCACCGGCCTGCTGCGCTGGGGCAGCAACCTGTTCCATGTCGGCATCCTGTTCCTGTTTTTCGGCCACCTGGTCGGCCTGCTGGCGCCACATGCGTTTTACGCCCACTTCCTGGAGGCGTCGGTCAAGCAGAAGATCGCGATCTACTCGGGCGGCCTGTTCGGCGTGGTTTGCTTCATCGGCCTGTCGATGCTGATCTACCGCCGCATCTTTGATGAGCGCATCCGTTACACCAGCCACAAGACCGATCTGGCCATCTTGCTGATTCTCTGGGTGCAGCTGGTGGTCGGGCTGATCACCCTGCCGTATTCGTGGGCCCATTCCGACGGCAGCGTGATGCTGATCCTGGCGGACTGGGCGCAGCGAATTCTGACCTTGCGCACGGTCAATGCTGAAGTGCTGGCCGGTCTGCCATGGCCTTACCTGCTCCACATCGTGTTCGGCATGACGATTTTTTTACTGTTCCCGTTCAGCCGTCTTGTCCATGTATGGAGCGGTTTTGCCTCGGTCGGCTACCTGTTCCGCCCCTACCAGGTCGTGCGCAGCCGCCGTCTGGGCGTCACCGCTACGCCGCCTGTCAAGCGTTAATCCCCAGTTGAAGCGAGAAGGTTAATTTTTATGAATACCCCCACTTCCACGGTCACCGGCTGCGGCAGCAGCGCCTGCCAGTGTTCCAGCCCCTCCGCATCGCCAACGGCCTTTATCAACGGCATTGCCCTGCACGAGGCCGGGCAGCGACCGGACCCGGATGCACTGCGCGAGCTGGCTTATTCCGAACTGCTGCGCCAGCAGGCGGTGATGAAGGGCTTGCTGCCGCGCCATCAAGAGCTGACAGCGCCTGCGCTGGGCGAGGCCGAGCGCCAGGTCATCGAGGCCATGGTGGACGCGGAGGTGCCTGCGCCCCAGCCTGGCGAGGCTGAAGGCCAGCGCTATTACGAAGCCCACCAGCAGCAATTCATGGTCGGCCAGGCGCTGCATGTGCGGCACATCCTGTTTGCCGTCACGCCCGGCGTTAACGTGCATGCGCTGACGGTCCATGCCGAGAAAGCATTGCTGGAACTGACGCGCAACGATGCTTCGCCCGAGCGCTTTGCCCAGCTGGCCGCCGAGCTGTCGAACTGCCCCACCAGCACGCAGGGCGGCGACCTGGGCTGGATTGGTCCTGACGACTGCGCGCCCGAACTGGCCAACGAGCTGTTTCACCAGAAGCATTCGCAGTGGGGCATGGGCGTGCATCCGCGGCTGATTCACACGCGTTTCGGTTTTCACATCATCGAGGTGCTGAACCGCTGCGCCGGCAAACTGCCCGCCTACGAGGAAGTGCGCGATCGCATTGCGGCCTTGTTGACCATGCAGTCGCGCGCCCGGGCCCTGCACCAGTACATGAGCCTGCTGGTCGGTGAGGCGCTGGTCGAGGGCATTGAACTGGAAGGGGCTGATTCGCCTCTGGTGCAATGAGCGCGGACGCAGCAGCCACAGACGAGCTGCTGTTGCGCTTGCGGGGTTTCAAGTCTGATTATTTTCCCCTGCACCAGCAGCGTTTTCAGGACCTGATGTCGCAAGGGCAGCATCCCAAGACGCTGTTCATCGGCTGTTCGGATTCGCGGCTGGTGCCTTACCTGCTGACCGGAACCGGTCCTGGCGAGTTGTTCAT
>JBDSZF010000064.1:0-3873 GCA_039925285.1 Polaromonas sp. | reverse complement strand
CAACGCTCTTGCCATTGCTTTCCATGTCTCCCTGCTGGAAGTAGGCAGCAAAGTACTCCAGATACTGGTCATACGGCAGAATGGCGTGGCTTTGCGCCCCGAAGAAGTTGTTGTACCAAATGCCAAGCAGCCCCATGATGACCGGTACATTCTGCGCAAACGGAGTTGTGCGAAAATGCTCGTCGATGTCATGCGCGCCCGTCAGCAGTTCAACAAAGTTGTCATACCCAATTGCAATCGCTATCGAAAGCCCAATCGCCGACCAGAGCGAATAGCGTCCGCCCACCCAGTCCCAGAACAGAAAAGTACGCTCGGCCGCATAGCCCATCTGCGCAGCCTGTGCCGGACTGGCGGTGATGGCGACCAGGTGTTGTGAGATGGACTGTGCCGGGCATCCGTTGTCGGTGAGCCAGCGCGTGGCGCTGGCGGCGTTGGTCAGCGTTTCCTGCGTGGTCAAGGTTTTGGAAGAGACGATGAACAGCGTTCGCTGCGCATTCAAGCCGCGCAGCACGCTGTAGAGTGCCCAGGCGTCGGGGTTGGACACGTAATGGACATGCACGCTGCTTTGAGCCAGATGAGCCAAGGCATCGGCCGCCATGCGCGGGCCGAGGTCAGAGCCGCCGATACCGATGTTCACCACGTCGGTGATGGCTTCACCGGTATGGCCCAGTACCTGGCCGGCGCGCAGGGATTCGGCAAAGGCGCAGACGCGGTCCAGTTCGCGCTGCACATCGGCTTGCACCACTGCCCCCCAAGGGCCGGCCTGCCGCGGGTCGCCGCGAAGGGCCACATGCAGCACGGGGCGTTTTTCCGTCTGGTTGATGGGCTCGCCGCGGAACATTGCATCGCGGTGTGCGGCCACGCCCGCCTGTTCGGCCAACGCCAGCAAAGCGCTCTGGATGGGGGGGCTGATGCGCTGGCGGCTCGCGTCAAGCGTGATGCCCGCGGCGCTGGCGCTCAGGCGTTGTGCGCGGTCCGGTTCGGCGGCGAGTTCGTCGCGAAGGTGGGGCTGTGCAGTCGCTGCGAGGGTGGCCAGTTGCTGCCAGGCGGGCAGTTGCAGGGGGGAGGTGTGTGGAGCAGTCATATGAGCGTGAGGCGTTGTGCAGTTTCGATTGGGGCCGCCGTTAGATGGGGTGCTAGACCAGCGGGCCCCGGCGGATGATTGCGTGGTTGGTCCACGATGCAGGCGTTTGTCAATTGCTGGCGGCGAGCGCTGTGGCTTCGCGTGCCAGCCGGGTGATGCGTGCCCAGTCGCCTTGGGCCAGGGCGTCGGCCGGGGTAAGCCAGGAGCCGCCGGCCATCGCCACATTGAACAGCTTCAGAAAATCCTGCAGGTTCTCCGCGCTCACGCCTCCGGTGGGGCAAAAAGCAACATCCGGCAGTGGCGCACCGAGTGCCTTGAGCATGGCCAGGCCCCCGGCCTGCGCTGCGGGAAACAGCTTCATGAGCGAAAACCCCTGGTCGCGCGCATGGATCACTTCGCCGGGCGTCATCACGCCGGGAATGAAGGGCAGCCGCGCCGCCTGAACTGCCTCAACCAGCGCGCCGGAGCAGCCCGGCGAGAGGGCAAAGGCGGCGCCTGCGTCGATGACCCGCTGTACCTCGGCCACGCGGGTCACCGTACCCGCACCAAGGTGCATTTGTGGGACGGCGCGCGCCACGGCCTCGATGGATGCCAGTGCGGCGTTCGAGCGCAGGGTGATTTCCATCACGTCGATGCCGCCTTCGAGCAGGGCGTGGGCCAGCGGCACGGCGTGCCTGGCGTCGGTCAGCACGATGACGGGCACGACGCGGGATCTGAAGGCGGGCCGGGTGAAGCAGGTGGTGGTCATGGTCAGCTTTGGCAGTTGGTTGGGGGATGGGGGCATCAAGCGCCGAGCAGCGGGGATGCGCCCGATTCGGCGGTGCCGGCATGTTGTCGAAACAGGCCGAAGAGTTCGCGTCCGGTGCCGTGGGCATTGGCGCCCAGTTCGGGGTGGCATATCTCGCGCGCGGCCAGGGTGGCGGCATCGACTTCGACTTCCAGCACACCGCGCTCGCAGTCCAGCGTGATCCAGTCGCCGTCGCGCACGCGGGCAATCGGCCCATTGGTGGGGTTCAGGGCCGGTGAGGGGGTGTTCATGGTGGAAGTCCTGTGGGGCGTAAGGGATGTCGGGATTCAGGCGATCCAGACGCTGACGGGGTTGCTCGTTTGATGAAGCACGAGTGAGACGGGCAAGGCGGTTGTTGGCGCCTCAAGCGCTTGCCGATAGACGGCGCGTTTGCTTTCACCAGAGATGGACAGGTGAAGCTGCCGTGCGGCGCGCAGGGTGGGCAGGGTCAGGGTCAGGCGCGCGTGGGGCGCGCTGGGAGGGCGGACCCATGCCATGGCTGCGGCACTGGCGAGCGCTGTTTGCAGCCCGGGCGCGGCGGGAAACAGCGACGCGGTGTGGCCGTCTTCACCCATGCCAAGCACCGCCACATCCAGCGGCCAGGGCAGTGCGGACAGCCGCTTATTGGCGCTGGCGGCCAGGGCATTCAGCGCGTTGTCGTCCAGGCACGCAGGCAGGCTGTCAAACAGGGTGATGAAGCTGGCGGCTGCCGCGCCCTCGTGCAGCAGGTGCGCCCGCACCAGTGCCGTGTTGCTGTCGGGGTGCTCGTGCGGCACGCAGCGCTCGTCCACCAGCAGCACGCTCACGCCTGCCCAGGCCAGTGGCTGGCGGCGTAGCTGCTGGAACAACGCAATGGGCGACTTGCCGCCCGAGACGGCCAGCATCGCATGGCCACGCTCGGCGATGGCATGGCGCAACTGGCCGGCCAAGGTCGCAGCCAGTTGCTGCGCGAGTTCGTCAGGACTGCTCGCGTGGAACTCGGTCAGGGTGCTGTGGGTGGAGTCCATGCTGTCAGACCTCTTCGACCCAGGCCGAGTCCTCGCGCGCCATCAGTGCCGACGACGCTGCCGGACCCCAGGTGCCGGCGGTGTAGGCCTTGGGCTTTTCGTTCAGGGTTTTCCAGCCGTCCAGGATGGGCTCAACCCAGCTCCAGGCGGCTTCAAGTTCGTCCCGGCGCATGAAGTGGGTCAGACGGCCCTTGATCACGTCCATGAGCAGGCGTTCGTAGGCCTCGGCGCGGCGGGCCGAGAAGGCAGATTCCAGGTCCAGGTTCAGGCTCACCGGGCGCAGCCGCATGCCGCTGCCGGGCTCCTTGGCCATCATCTGCAATTGCACATGTTCTTCAGGCTGAAGCCGGATCATGAGCCGGTTGACCGGCTGGCGCGGCGCGTCGGGGAAGATGGTGTAGGGCAGGTCGGCGAACTCGATGACGATTTCCGAGCGCCGCTCGGCCATGCGTTTTCCGGTGCGCAGGAAGATCGGCACGTTGGCCCAGCGCCAGTTGTTGATGTGGGCGCGCAGGGCCACAAAGGTTTCGGTGTCGCTGTCGGCTGGGATGTCAGCTTCCTGCAGGTAAGCCAGGGCCGCATCGCCTCCGGAGGCGCCGGCGCTGTACTGGCCACGCACGGTGTCGCGCGCCACATCGGCTACCGTCATGGGGCGCAGCGAGCGCAGCACCTTGAGCTTTTCGTCGCGCACCGCGTCTGGATCCAGCGACACCGGCGGCTCCATCGCCACGATGCACAGCAGTTGCAGCAGGTGGTTTTGCAGCATGTCGCGCAGCGCGCCGGTGCCATCGTAAAACCCGGCACGGCTGCCCACGCCCACCGATTCAGCGACCGTGATCTGCACGCTCTTGATAAAGGGGCTGCGCCAGAGCGGCTCGAAGATGGTATTGCCAAAGCGAAGCACCATGAGGTTTTGCACCGTTTCCTTGCCCAGGTAGTGGTCAATGCGAAATATCTGCGATTCCTGGAAATGCTGCCCCACCTCGTTGTTGATC
>JBDSZF010000063.1:0-2905 GCA_039925285.1 Polaromonas sp. | reverse complement strand
CCAGCGGAACGGTTTTCAGCGGACTGTGAAATACGGCACTGACCATGGCGTGACCTTTTGAAGTAGTGGTTCAATGAAATTTCAGGGCGGCTTCAGGCGTGGATCTTGAAGCTGTCGGCATACTTTCTCGGGTCCTTGCCGTCCCAGACCGTGCCGTCGATCAGCTTGGCTGAGCGCATCACGTCCTTGGGGACGCTGACCTTGGCGGCAGAAGCGGCCTGCTTGTAGAGGTCGATCCTGTTGATCTGCCTGGCCACAGCCAGGTAGTCTGGATGCTCCTTCATCAGGCCCCAGCGCTTGTGCTGCGTCAAGAACCACATGCCGTCGGACAGGTAGGGAAAGTTCACCGCGCCGTCGTTGAAGAACTTCATGTGGTTCGGGTCGTCCCAGGTCTTGCCCATGCCGTTCTGGTAGCGGCCCAGAATGCGCTGGTTGATGGCGTCCACGCTGGTGTTGACATAGGCCTTGCCGGCGATGGTTTCGGCCATCTTGCTTTTATTGGCCAGGCTGGCGTCAATCCATTTGCCGGCTTCCAGGATGGCGGCGGTCACGGCGCGCGCGGTGTTGGGGTATTTCTGGGTGAACTCGGCGGTGGTGCCCAGCACTTTTTCGGGGTGGTCTTTCCAGATGTCCTGCGTGGTGATGGCAGTCACGCCGATGTCGTCCATGATGGCGCGGTGGTTCCAGGGCTCGCCGACGCAAAAGCCGTCCATGTTGCCGATGCGCATGTTGGCGACCATTTGCGGCGGCGGCACGGTGATGACCTTGGCGTCCAGCATCGGGTTGATGCCGTTGGCGGCCAGCCAGTAGTACAGCCACATGGCGTGCGTGCCGGTCGGGAAGGTCTGGGCAAAGGTGTATTCGCGCTTTTCAGATGCCATCAGCCTGGCGAGGCCGGCGCCATCGACCGCGCCCTTGTCGGCCAGCTTTTTCGAGAGCGTGATGGCCTGGCCGTTGTTGTTCAGCGTCATCAGCACGGCCATGTCCTTCTTGGGGCCGGAGGTGCCGAGGTGCACGCCGTAGATCAGGCCGTACAGCACATGGGCGAAGTCGAGCTCGCCGTTGACCAGCTTGTCGCGCACGCCGGCCCAGCTGGCTTCCTTGCTCGGGATGATGGTCACGCCGTATTTCTTGTCGATGCCGAGGACCGATGCCATCACCACCGAAGCGCAGTCGGTCAGCGGAATGAAACCGATCTTGACTTCTTTCTTTTCCGGCGCGTCCGAACCCTGGGCATAGACGGCGGCGCGCAGTGCCGGGGTGATGCCCACGGCGCCCACGGCGGCGGCTTGCAGCACGCTGCGGCGGGTCAGTGAAGGTTTGAGCAGGTCCGTCATGTCAGCAACTCCAGAAATGAAAAACACATTAAAAAAGGCGCTCGACCCGAGTCGTCACTGGGAGAGGTGACGACAGGGTTCGAACGCCTTTGTTCTTGAACTTTCTGCTTCGCCGTTGAAGCGGAAGGCCCGGTGTTTAATTCATTGCAAAAGCTGTGCCAGTCAGAATTTTTTTATTCAGCCAGCGCTGAAGATATTAATTGAACAGGTTTTTAGCCATTTGTTTATTGGTTATGGTGCTATTTATTTGATAGCTTTTTTGGCTGCAAAGAGGAGGGCGCCAAGGCTTCTTTTGACGCGCACTGTAGTTGTGCGGCGCACCATTTCAGCGCCAGGGCTTACCCCAGCAGATCAGCCACATCGAGCATGCGCTGCGCCACATCGCCAAGACGCAGGCCCTTGTCCATGGCCGCCTTGCGCAGCTTTTCGTACGCCGCCTGCTCCGAAAGACCCTGGCGCTGCATCAGCATGCCTTTGGCCCGGTCGATGACCTTGCGGTCCTTGAGCTCGGTTTTGGCATCGGCCAGCTCGCGGCGCAGTCCCTGCTCGTGCTCGAAACGCGCCATCGCCACATCCAGGATCGGCCGGATGCGCGCCGGCGCCAAGCCGGCAACGATATAGGCACAAACGCCTGCGGCCACGGCATCCTTGACATGACGGGTATCGTCGTCATTGGTAAACAGCACGATGGGCCGGCGCTCGTCGCGCGTGGCCATGACCACATGTTCGAGCGAGTCGCGCGCATCGCTTTCGGCATCGACAATGATCATGTCGGGTTGCAGCTGAGCCAGCCGTTCGCGCAAAAAGGTATCGGCCGGCAGCGTGGCGATCAGGTTGAAGCCGCCTTCGAGCAAGCCAATGCGCAGCTGGCGCGATCGCTCCACCAGCGCCACGGCAGCATCATCCCCGGCATCGGAAATGATCAAGTCTGGCGCAATGACGACCAGACGCAAGGAACGTGGGGAATTCATGGGCAGAATTGTGCAAGATTCGCGCCACTGGAGAGGGCGAAAGGGATAATTTTTTTCGACCCAATTCCCTGCCGCCCAGCATGGACAAGCCAAACCTTACACTTGGGCGATGCTAGTCCTAGGAATTGAATCAAGTTGTGATGAAACAGGTGTGGCGCTGGTCGATACCGACAGCAGCCCTGTTCCCCGTCTGCTCGCGCACGCTTTGTACAGCCAGATCACTATGCACCAGCCCTATGGCGGCGTGGTGCCTGAACTGGCCAGCCGCGACCATATCCGGCGCGTGCTGCCGCTGACGCAGGAAGTCATGAAGGGCGCGCAACGTTCGCTGGCCGATGTCGATGTGATTGCCTACACCCGAGGGCCTGGCCTGGCGGGTGCGTTGCTGGTCGGCGCTGGCGTGGCCTGCTCGCTGGCGGCGGCTTTGGCGAAGCCGGCCATGGGCGTGCACCATCTGGAAGGCCACCTGCTGTCGCCCTTTTTAAGTGCAGACCCGCCGGAATTTCCGTTTGTGGCGCTGCTGGTGTCGAGCGGCCATACCCAGCTGATGCGGGTGGACCGGGTCGGCAGCTACGAGCTGCTCGGCGAAACCATCGA
>JBDSZF010000062.1:0-7724 GCA_039925285.1 Polaromonas sp. | reverse complement strand
GACGGGGTGAACTCTTGCACCAGCGGAATGCGTCGGGTGTAGGAAATATAGGGCTGCACCTGGCGGCGCAGGGTGCGCTTGCACACGCTGGCCAGCCGGCTGCGCAGTTTGGTCAAAGTGTCGGCATGGCCCAGCGCGCCAAACTGGTCACGAAAGCTGGACAGGTCGCCAAAAATGCGGTCATCGACCATGCTGACCAGGCCATACAGCTCCAGCAGCGAGTTTTGCAGCGGGGTGGCAGTGAGCAGCACCTTGGGCGCATGGGCCAGCGCGTCTTTAAGCGCCTTGCCAATCACATTGCCGGGCTTGTACACGTTGCGCAGGCGGTGCGCTTCGTCCATGACCACCAGGTCCCACGGCACGCGCTGCAAGTCGTCGGCTTTGGATTTGGCGAATTGGTAGGAGCAGATGATGACGCGGCTGCTCTGGTCAAACGGGTGCTTCTGGCTGTCCTTGCGCAACTGCTTGTAGCTTTTGGCTTCCAGAATCAGCGCGTGCAGGCTGAACTTGTCTTGCAGCTCCTGATGCCACTGTTTACGCAGGTTGGCAGGGACGATGATGAGAATGCGCCGCTTGCGCTCGGCCCAGCGCTGGGCGATGACCAAACCGGCTTCAATGGTTTTGCCGAGACCCACCTCGTCAGCAAGGATGACGCCTTTGGACAAAGGGCTATGGAAGGCAAACAGCGCGGCTTCCACCTGATGCGGGTTCAGATCGACCTGAGCATCAACCAGCGTGGAAGCCAGCAAATCAGCCGAGTCTGCGCCCATGCGGCGGGACAGCTGCCAAGCGATATATTGGGATTGATAAGGGGTGGGAATGGAAAGCAAGGCGGCAATCTTCGGGGTTTGTCTGAATTATGCGGTTTGTAAAGTGGCTAGAGCTTGCGCAATCTCACCGCGCCAACCCCAGCTCATCCACCAACTGCCGCACCGTCACGATCCGGCATGGCGCATGGCTTTTGAGTGCCAGCGCGCCGCGCTTGTCGCCGGACACCAGCACGTCGGCCCGGCCACCTTCGGCCATGGCCAGCAAAAAGTTGTCGAACGGGTCGGGAGATCGCTCCACCGGGGGAAGGGCGTCAATCCAGACGGCCATGCCACGCAGCTGGTTGATCAGCTCACCGGCGAGTGCCGGGCGAATGAGCGCACGCACTGTTTCCCTGCGCGTGACGGCGCGAACTTCCTGCAGTTGCAAATCGCAAGTCAGCAACTCAAACTGACCGCGCTGCCATGCCGTGACCAGTTGCGCCGAAGTTGATTTGCCCACCAGCAAGGCGCTGATCAGCACATTGGTATCCAGAACGACCCGCATGTGGCCTTAACGGAGCTTCTTGGGGGCGGGCTTAGGTTTTACAGTAGCCGCCTTGCGGGCGCTGCCGCTTGGCGCGGGTTGGGACTCCATCGCCATGGGCGGCGTAGTTGGCTTGAACGGGTCATACAGGGCAGCGGCAAGACCTTCAACCCGCACTTGCGACAGTGCCTCCTCGAGAAGACTCTCTGCATCTTGCGGCGCCAAGGCATCCAGTCCCTCACGGGCTTGCCCCATCACCTGATCGAACACGCGCCAGCGAACAGCGTCTTCAACAAAAGCAGACAGATCGCCCTTTTTGAACCCGCGCTGGGCCAGGAAGGTGCGCACAGCAACATTGGTGTTCTCGGAAATCACCAGATTCCAACGGGCGGATGCGGCAGGGAGGGGTACGGTTGGCATCGTGAAGTTATGTGTTTGTGTGTATAAGCATAAATATACCGGAGTACCCTGGCCATCGCAAGCCTTGGGGCTATATGGTGCGCTGGATCGACCAGGGCGTGGCCTGATTCGGTTGCTGCTGTTTGCTATGAATTAAATAGCTAGCAGCACAGGAAATGCATGCGCTGGCGGCCTGTTTGGCTTGTAAAGATATGAAGCGGCGCCTGCGGGCGCCGTTTTTTGCTGTGACGTTCAAAAAATCAGCACCACCAGAGCGGAATCACCCTTGACTTGCAAAAGTTGCCGCCTGGCCTGCATCCATCACTTCGCTGCATGCCCTCAAAGGGGCTTTGCCTTGGCTTGTCATTCGGGACGCATACGCCCCCGGAAGTCAGCCAGCCAGGAAGCGCTGCGCCAGCAGCACCCAGTAGGCCGCGCCGATGGGCAGATTGGCGTCGTTGAAGTCGTAGCCGGGGTTGTGCACCATGCAGGCGCCCGCGCTGTCGCCGTCGCCGTTGCCGATCAGCAAATAGCTGCCCGGCACGCGCTCGAGCATGAAGGCGAAATCCTCGCTGCCGGGCAATGCCGGGCCCTGCAGGGTCACGCGCTCGGCGCCGACCAGTTCCAGCGCGACCTCGCGGGCGAAGGCGGTTTCCGCTGGCGTATTGACCAGCACCGCATAGCCGGGCCGCCAGTCGATCTGCGTGCTGACCTCAAGGCTTTCGGCCTGCGCGGTGATCAGCGCCTTGATGCGCTGCTCCAGCCTGGCGCGCACCTCGCGATCGAGCGCACGCACGCTGATCTCCAGCGTCGCGCTCTGCGGGATCACGTTGTTGGCCTTGCCGGCATGCAGCGCGCCCACGGTGACCACGGCCATCTGCAGCGGGTCGATGTTGCGCGACACGATGGTCTGCAGCGCCATCACGATGCTGGCGGCCGCCACGACGGGGTCGGCCGCGCGGTGCGGCATGGCGCCATGGCCACCGACGCCGGTCAGCGTCACCGTGGCGTAGTCCGACGAGGCCATCGCAGCGCCTTCGCGCAGCACCAGCCGGCCCTGCGGCACGCCGGGCATGTTGTGCATCGCGAAGATCGCGTCGCAGGGGTATTTGTCGAACAGGCCGTCGTCCATCATGCGCAGCGCGCCGCCGCCGCCTTCCTCGGCCGGCTGGAAGATCAGGTTCAGCGTGCCGGAGAAGTCCCCTCGCTGTGCGAGGTGCTGGGCGGCGGCCAGCAGCATCGCCGTGTGGCCGTCGTGGCCGCAGGCGTGCATCACGCCGGCGTGGCAACTGGCGTGCGGCAGGCCGGTGGCCTCGTGGATCGGCAGTGCGTCCATGTCGGCGCGCAGCCCGAGCCGGCGCTGGCCGTCGCCGCGCACCAGCCGCCCCACCAGGCCGGTGCCGCCCAGGCCGCGCTCGACCGCGTAGCCCCAGCTCTGCAGCTTCTCGGCCACCAGCGCCGAGGTGCGGTGCTCGTCGAACGCCAGCTCGGGGTGGCGGTGGATGTCGCGCCGCAGGCCGATGAACGCATCGGCCTGCGCGTGAAGTTCTTCAAGAAGCGTGTTCATGCGCGAGTCTCACTGTGGTTGCAGGTTGATCGACTTGGCGATGGCGCGGTAGCGCGCCACACCGACTCGGCAAGCTTTGGCGGCTTCGGCCAGCAGCCGGCTGTTCAGTAGCGTGGCGATATTTTTGTGTTTCTTCATCGGTTTTTCTCCCGGGAAATTTTGGAAATAACTAAAGGTCTGAAGCCATGCTAGAAATCATTTCTTCATGTGTCCAATGCATTATTTTTCTGATCACCATTCAAAAAGCTCATTTTTAGGGTTAACCCGCAATGAACCTCCGACACCTGGAACACCTGCTGGCCGTGGCCGAGACCGGCTCCTTCAGCCTGGCCGCCGAGCAGCAGCACCTCACGCAGCCGGCCCTGAACCGCAGCATCCAGACCCTGGAAGACGAGCTGGGCGCGATCCGCATCGGCCTGGGTTCGGGACCGGGCGCGATGCTGATGACACCGTTTCTGGTCCACATGGCCCGGCACCATCGGGGCACACCGAGGCGCCGTCGATGGGTTTGTTTCGCCAGTTTGTGGCCGAGCGGCTGCGCGACTGAGGCGCTGAGGCGGGTCCGGCGAATAGCGCGGCGCGCTTGCGCTGGCTTGGCGGAAACCTCGCTGCGTTTTTCCAGCGCGGCTGTCATTTTTGGTTATAAACAGCCCTTACGCTGCTCGATGGCGCGAATGGCATTCACGGGGAGCGCGCCCAGTTCTCGACCACCAGGCCGGGGTAGTCCTTGAAATCGGCTTCGTTGTTGGTGACGAGGGTCACGCCGACGCTCACGGCATGCGCGGCAATCAGGCGGTCCAGGGTGTCGCGGCGGCGCTCACGCACGGCGGCAGCCAGCAGGCCATAGCTTTGCGCCGCGCTTTCATCAAAGGGCAGCACCGGCACGCGTGCAATAAAGCGTTGCAGCGCGTGGACGGCTGCGGCCCGGTCTTGTTCGGGGGTGCGCTCAATGCCATGCCGAAGCTCGGCATAGGTCACGACCGACATCACAACGTCGCCGAGGGACGTGATCTTGAAGCGCTCAAGCAATTGCAGCGGATGCGCCTTGAGCAAGTAGATGCAAATGTTGGTGTCGAGCAGGAAACGCATGCCTTAGCCTTGCGCTTTGTTGGCGCCTGCACTGCCAGAACCGCTCCAGTCGCGCTCCTGCTCCTCATGGAACTCGCGGCCCTCGGCCATGAAGCTTTGAGGGAAAGCGGCCAGTATTTCTGTCAGGTCCCCGATGGTTTCCGTTGCCACCCGCCGCAGCACCAGGGTATTGCCCACGCGCTCAACCTCAAGGTCTTGCGCCGCGTCAACAAAGCCCAGCTCCTTGGGGATGCGCACGGCCAGCGAATTGCCGCTTCGGGTGTCATTTTTCTATGGACAATAGCGGCTGCAACGGAGTTTAAAAGCGGGAGGCCTTTGAAACTCATTCCGGGCGTCTTGTCTCCGGCCCCATGCCTGATGACGGCATGGGTCGGCGTGACAGATCGCCCGTCCGCTTTCTTGAACCTTCGACCCCTGCCATTTCATGTTCGGCTGATTGCCGACGCCATCAGGAGCCATTGATGACTGACTCGCAACCTTCTTTTTTCAAACGCATACCCATCGCGTTTGGCGCTTTCTTCAGCATTCTTTCAAATCCCGCCTATGCGGCTCTGGTGCTGGGCTTGCGCCAGCGCAGCGAGGCTGCGCCCACGCCTGCCCCGGCGCCCGCGCCAGTGGCGGTTGCCCCCGCGCCGCTGAAGGAAGCCACGCCCGATGCCGCGCTGCAGCTGCTGGCCTTGCTGCAGCGCGATGCGCGCCTGATCGACTTCACGCAGGAAGACCTCAGCGGCTATTCCGATGCCGAGATTGGCGGCCCGGCGCGCCTGGTGCATGAAGGCTGCGTCAAGGTGCTGCGCGAGCATTTCACCCTCGCGCCGGTGCGCCCCGAAGCCGAGGGCAGCCGCATCACCCTGAACGAAGGCTTTGATGCCCGCGCCGTCCGCCTGACCGGCAATGTGGTCGGCCAGGCGCCGTTCAAGGGAGCCTTGAGCCATCGCGGCTGGCGCGCCACCGGGACGCGCCTGCCCAAGCTGGCCCCCAGTCATGATGTGACCGTACTGGCCCAGGCCGAGGTGGAGCTGTGAGCGCCGCCAAGACCGCCAGTGCTGCCAGCGCCGAAAACACCGGGAGCGGGCCGCGGTTTTCCATCGGCATTGACCTGGGCACCACGCACTGCGCGCTGGCCTATGTCGACATCAGCGCCAGCGACGGTGAAAAGACCAGCTACGGCGTGCTCGACATTCCGCAACTGAGCGCGCCGGGCAGCGTCGAGAACCAGCCTTTGCTGCCGTCCTTTCTGTACCTGCCGCACGCCGAAGAGCTGGCTGCTGGCGACCTGGGTCTGCCCTGGTCTGGCGGACAGGACTTTGCCGTCGGTGAGTTTGCGCGGGCACGTGGCGCGCTGACGCCGATCCGCCTGGTGTCGAGCGCCAAGAGCTGGCTGTGCCACCCCGGCGTGGACCGGCGGGCGGCGATTTTGCCCAACGATGCACCGCCCGAAGTGGCGCGGGTGTCGCCGCTGGAGGCTTCGACCCGCTACCTGGCACATCTGCGCCAGGCCTGGGACCATGCCCACCCGGAGGCGCCGTTTGATGAGCAGGCGATCACGGTCACCATTCCGGCCTCGTTCGACCCGGCCGCGCGCGAGCTGACCGCCGAAGCGGCCCGCGCCGCCGGCTACACCTCCTTGACGCTGCTGGAAGAACCGCAGGCAGCGCTGTACAACTGGATCCAGACCAGCGCCGGCCGCTGGCGCAAGGACGTCAAGCCGGGCGACATCATCCTGGTGATTGACGTGGGCGGCGGCACCAGCGACTTTTCACTGATTGCGGTGCTGGAGCGCGAAGGCAACCTGGAGCTGCACCGGGTGGCGGTGGGCGACCATATCCTGCTGGGCGGCGACAACATGGACCTGACGCTGGCCCATGTGGTGGCGCGCAGGCTGGCGGCTGAAGGCAAGCAGCTCGACCCCTGGCAGATGCGCGCACTCACCTATGCCTGCCGCAGCGCCAAGGAAAGCCTGCTGACCGATTCGACCCTCGAAACGCAGCCCATCGTGGTGCCGAGTCGCGGCTCCAAACTGATTGGCGGCTCGATCCGCACCGAGCTCACGCTGGCGGAAGTCCGCACCACCATCCTGGAAGGCTTCTTCCCCGAGGTCGAGGCTTCGACCCGCCCGGTCAATCGCAGCCGCAGCGGCCTGACGCAGCTGGGCCTGCCCTACGCGCAGGACGCCGGCGTGACACGCCACCTGGCGGCCCTGCTGGGGCGCCAGGCGGGCGCGACCGCCGAACTGGAAGGTTTTGCCGGCAAGGTCGAGGCGCACGCCAGCTTTCTGCATCCGACCGCCGTTTTGTTCAATGGCGGCGTCTTCAAGTCCGACCTGCTGTCTGAACGCACCTTGAGCACGCTGAACGGCTGGCTCACTGCCGAGAATGCCGAACCGGCACGCGCGCTTCAGGGCGCCGACATGGACCTGGCGGTGGCGCGCGGCGCCGCTTATTACGGCTATGTGCGGCGCGGCCAGGGCGTGCGGATCCGGGGCGGAACGGCGCGCGCCTACTATGTGGCGGTGGAGTCGTCGATGCCGGCCATCCCCGGTTTCGAGCCGCCGGTGCAGGCCTTGTGCCTGGCGCCGTTTGGCATGGAGGAGGGCACCGAGGCCGACTTGCCGGCGCAGGAATTCGGCCTGGTCGTGGGCGTGCCGGTCCATCTTCGCTTTATGGGGTCGTCCGTGCGGCGCCAGGACCAGCTCGGCACCCTGCTCGACTTCTGGGCGCCGGACGAGCTGCAGGAACTCGGCGAAATCCAGGCCACGCTGCCCGCCGAAGGCCGGCAGCCGGGTGAAGTCGTGCAGGTCAGGCTGCGCGCCGTCGCCACCGAAACCGGCACGCTGGAGCTGACGGCGGTGGCCGCCGGCAGCGACGAGCACTGGAAGGTGGAATTCGACGTGCGCGGCAACAGCTAGCGCGGGAATTGATGCGCCACTACATCGTCGGCATTGATCTCGGCACCACCCATACGGTGGTCGCCTATGCGCCGCTGAAGGCGTCGGCGGGGATCGAATTGTTTGACATCGAGCAACTGGTCGCGCCCGGTGAGGTCGCCGCCTTGCCGCTGCTGCCCTCGGTGCGCTATCACGCCGCTGCCGGTGAACTGGCCGCCGGTGCGCTGCAGCTGCCCTGGCCTGCGCAGGCGGATGCCAGCCAGGCGCCGGTGGTGATGGGGCAATGGGCGCGCCAGCTCGGTGCGCAGGTGCCGGGCCGGCTGGTGGCCAGCGCCAAGAGCTGGCTGTCGCATGCGGCGGTAGACCGCCTGGCGCCCATCCTGCCCTGGGGCGCGCCCGACGAGGTGCCCAAGGTCTCGCCGGTCGAGGCCAGCGCCAGTTATTTGCGCTACGTGAAACAGGCCTGGAACGGGCGCTTTCCGGGCAGTC
>JBDSZF010000061.1:0-14777 GCA_039925285.1 Polaromonas sp. | reverse complement strand
GATGCAGGTACATCAGGTGTGGCGAGCGTTCGGCGGGTTGAACAGATCAACGCCTACCTTTTAAATGCCAAGAATGTTTTTGTAACAGCAGCGAAAGTTCCACTGTCATTCGATTCGTTAATTACAGATGGCAGCGGCGCGTTGGACGGCGGACATCTCATACTGTCGAGCGACGAATGCCGCTCCCTTTTGACGGCTCCGGTGGGTAAGTTTGAGCGTTTTGTACGCCCCTATCTTGGTTCGAGCGAGTTCATCCGTGGCACGACCCGCTGGTGCTTATGGATTGAAGATGCTGATGTATCGGTGGCTATTGAGAATCCGCACATTGCCAAGCGCATTGATGATGTCAAAAATTTTCGACTGAATGCGGGTACACGAGCAAAAACAGCCGTTGGTCGCCCCCATAAATTTGCATGGACAAACAAGCAGCGAGGTCTTCAACTCATTATTCCAACCGTCTTTTCGGAAAAGCGCGAATACGTCACTGCAGGATTATTGGATGACCGCTATATCGTGAGCAATGCGGCAAGCATTGTGCAATCCCCGAAACCTCACGTTTTCGCGATTATTTCGTCATCTATGCATATTTCTTGGGTTCGTGCGGTTGCGGGCAGGCTTAAGACCGACATCAGGTATACCTCGGCGCTTTGTTACAACACCTTCCCCGTCCCCCTGCTGACTGAGCAAAACAAAACCGACCTGAGCACCTGCGCCGAAAACATCCTGCTGGCCCGCGAGGCGCATTTTCCCGCCACCATCGCCGACCTGTACGACCCGGCCACCATGCCCGACAACCTGCGTCACGCCCACGAGCGCAATGACGAAGTGCTGGAGCGCATCTACATCGGCCGCCGCTTCAAGAACGACACCGAGCGGCTGGAAAAGCTGTTTGAGCTGTACACCAAGATGGCGGCGGCAGCGGCCAAGTCCACGCCAGCCGGGCCAGCCAAGCCGGGCAAGGGCCGCAAGACAATGGTCCGGTGATACACTGAATGCAGTGAATACACGCATCTAACCGGAGTCTCAGACATGGCCACTTCGATTCGCCTTGCGCCTGAAATGGAGCAAAGGCTTGACTTTCTCGCCTCTCAAACCGGGCGCACCAAGGCCTATTACCTGCGCGAAATCATTGAGCAGGGCATTGAGGACATGGAGGATTACTATCTTGCCGCCGACGTGCTGGAGCGCGTGCGCAAGGGGCAAGAGGCGGTGCATTCCGCTGCTGACGTGAGAAAAGACCTTGGCCTGGACGATTGATTACGCCGACACGGCCAAAGGGCAGCTGCGCAAGCTGGACCGGCAGACAGCGCGGCGCATTGTCGATTTCATGGACGAACGCATTGCCCCGCTGGCAGACCCACGCGGCACAGGCAAGGCATTGACGGGCCCGCTGGGTGGCTTGTGGCGCTATCGGGTGGGCGATTGCCGGGTGATTTGCGACCTTCAAGACGGCGCCTTGCGCGTGCTGGTGGTGCAGGTCGGCAACCGGCGCGAGATTTACCGATAGGCAATCGACATCCTGGGCGATGGCCCATGAACAATTGCTCCTGAAAAATGAGCTACTCGCGCTTGCTGCATAAGCGCTGGGGGCCAAAAACACCTGAAATCAACCCATTGCCATGACCGAGCCAACTTCCAGCAACCCCACCAATGCCTACACCGTGCCGTCGGTGTGCATCGCCACGGCGCGCACGGGCGCATCAAGCAAGGCCAACGCGCTGGGCATGCGCGCCATGCAGGAGCGCGCCTATGCCAGGCGCGGCGAGCAGTACCTGCTGATCAAATCGCCGCCGGCCTCGGGCAAGTCGCGCGCGCTGATGTTCATTGCGCTGGACAAGCTCAACAACCAGGGCTTGCACCAGGCCATCGTCGTGGTGCCCGAGCGCTCGATTGGCTCCAGTTTTGCCGATGAGCCACTGAGCCAGCACGGCTTTGACTGGGATTGGCAAGTGGCGCCGCAGTGGAACCTGTGCAATGCGCCGGGCATTGACGAGCCGCGCGTGGCCAAGTCCAAGGTCGGCGCGGTGCGCCAGTTTTTGGCGAGCAGCGACAAGGCGCTGGTCTGCACCCACGCCACCTTCCGCTTTGCGGTGGATGAGCTGGGCATCGCGGCTTTTGACCACCGCCTGATCGCCATTGACGAGTTTCACCATGTCTCCAGCAGCCCCGACAACAAGCTGGGCAATCAGCTGGGCGCGCTGATCACCCGCGACGAGGTGCATCTGGTGGCCATGACGGGCTCCTACTTCCGTGGCGACAGCGAGGCGGTGCTGGCCCCGGCAGACGAAGCCAGGTTCGAGACAGTCACCTACACCTACTACGAGCAGCTCAACGGCTACCAATGGCTCAAGTCGCTGGACATTGGCTACTTTTTCTACACCGGCCCTTACGTTGAAGCGGTCGCCAAGGTGTTGGACCCGGCGCTGAAAACCATCGTCCACATTCCCAATGTGAATGCCAGGGAAAGCCTGAAAGACAAGCAGCGCGAGGTGGATGAAATCATGCACGGCCTGGGCGAATGGAAAGGCATTGACCCGGCCACCGGCTTCCATCTGGTGCTGGCCAAAAATGGCCGCACTTTGAGAGTGGCGGATTTGGTGGATGACAGCGACCCGGCCCGGCGCTCGCGCGTGCTGGGCGCGCTGAAAGACCCGAAGCAGAAGAACAACCGCGATCATGTGGATGTCATCATCGCGCTGGGCATGGCGAAGGAAGGCTTTGACTGGATCTGGTGCGAACACGCGCTGACCATTGGCTACCGCAGCAGCCTGACCGAAATCGTGCAAATCATTGGCCGCGCCACGCGCGACGCCGAGGGCAAGGAACGATCGCGCTTCACCAACCTGATTGCCGAACCCACGGCGGATCAGTCCGCAGTGGCCGAGGCGGTGAATGACATGCTCAAGGCCATTTCTGCCAGCCTGCTGATGGAGCAGGTGCTTAGCCCCCGCTATGAGTTCACGCCCAAAAACACCGGCCCCAAGCCAGGCTTTGATTACGGCGAAGACGGCTACAAGGACGGCGGCCACAACTTGGGGGTGAACAATGACACGGGTCAGATTCACGTCGAGATCAACGGGCTGGCAACACCCAATAGCCCGGAGGCCACGCGCATCTGCAAAGAGGACTTGAATGAAGTCGTGACCAGTTTCCTGCAGGACAAAACCGTGCTGGAGCGCGGCCTGTTCGACAAGGAAAACACCCTACCCGAAGAGCTGACCCAGTTGCGCATGGGCAAGATCGTGCGTGAGCGTTACCCGGACTTGAGCGCGGTCGATCACGAGGCCATCAGGCAGCACGCCATCGCTGCCATGAACATCACCCAGCAGGCCAAGCTGGCGCTGGCCCAGGCCGATGCGAATGATGGTGGCACGGTACAAGGCAGCACCGCCTTGCTGGACGAGGTGCGCAAGTTTGTGAATGTGCGCGACCTCGATATTGACCTGATCGACCGCATCAACCCTTTTGACGCCGCTTATGCGGTGCTGGCGAAAGCGATGGACGAAAAATCGCTGCGCCAGGTGCAGGCCAGCATTGCTGCCAAGAAGGTGAGCATTCCGCGTGATGAGGCGGTTGAACTGACTGCCCGCGCCAGAACCTTCAAGCAGGAGCGGGGCCGCCTTCCAGACATCAACGCTGCCGATGCGTGGGAAAAGCGCATGGCCGAAGGCGTGGCCGCTTTCATGCGCTACAAGGCGCAGGAGTTGGCGGCCCAACAAAGTGGGGTAAGCCATGGCTGACATTGACGAAGACGAACTGCTCGCTGATCTTGGCCTTGAAGTCACTCCGCTCAAGGCCGCCAGCCGAACCCCGCGCGAGGAACGCATCATCGCGGGCTTTGAAGACATTGTGCGTTTTCACCAGACCCATGGCCGCGCCCCGCTGCATGGCGAGGGCAGGGACATTTTTGAGCGCCTGTATGCCGTGCGGCTGGACCAGCTTCGCAAGTTGCCGGAAGCGCAAACGCTGCTGGCTGGGCTGGATGGCCCCGGCCTGTTGTCTGGTGCGGCAGCGGCCTTGGCCAATGCGCAAGACCTGGACGAAGATGCCTTGCTGGCCGAGCTGGGTGTTGGCGTGGCAACAGGTGATGAGGCTGCCGACCAGAACGACATCACCGTGCTGCGCCATGTACGCTCCAGCACTGA
Organism: Polaromonas sp.; assembly: GCA_039925285.1. Lineage (GTDB taxonomy): Bacteria > Pseudomonadota > Gammaproteobacteria > Burkholderiales > Burkholderiaceae_C > Polaromonas. The sequence continues at coordinate 10,632 of JBDSZF010000061.1, read as the reverse complement.
AAAGCGTGCAGCGGAAGAAGTCGCCGACCGCACGCCGTGCACGGATTTTGAGCAGTTTCAACCGCTGTTCGAGCAGGTGGAACGGGAGCTGAAATCGGGTGTTCGCAAAACGCTGCGCTTTGGCCGCGACACCCGCATTGCCGACGGCAATTACTTCATTGTGGGCGGGCAGCTGGCCTATGTGGCCGAGGTTGGCGAAGCCATCAAGGCGCCGAACGGAGAAAGCGATGCGCGTCTGCGCGTCATTTACGCCAACGGCACGGAGAGCAACTTGCTGCGCCGTTCGCTACAACGTGCGCTCTACAAGGATAAGACCGGCCGCCGCCTGACCGACACGGACATGGGGCCGCTGTTTGGCGATATGTCTGAGCCGGACGACATTGAAACCGGGACCATCTATGTGCTGCGCAGCCTGTCCGGCCATCCCTTCGTGGCTGAGCACCGCGAGCTGATCCACAAGATCGGCGTGACCGGTGGCAAGGTGGAGAGCCGCATTGCAGGCGCGGACAAGGATGCCACCTATCTGTTGGCCGGCGTGGAGGTGGTGGCGACTTACAAGCTGCACAACCTGAACCGCAACCGGCTGGAAAACATCTTCCACCGCTTGTTCGGCGCAGCGCAGCTCGACTTGACCATCGAAGACCGCTTTGGGCATCCGGTGAAACCAAGGGAGTGGTTTCTGGTGCCGCTGCAGGTGATTGACGAAGCGGTCGAGCGCATCAAGGATGGATCGATTACCGATGTGGTCTATGACCCGAAGACGGCTCGGTTGGTAGGTTGACCCTCTTGCGAGCGCAAGCCTTGGGGTTAACCCCGAGGTCTAGCGAGCACCCCAAGTGCTAACATAATTTTTCCAGTGCTACGAAGATTTCGAATTCTTTTGCCATCAGGCAGTCGGAATCCAGCACAGAAATTTCCGGCAACTCGCCGCCCCTCAGGGGAGTCCGAAAGGTAGGCGTTTTGCTGAATGAGTCGGCGCAAGCCGATGCGGTCGGGCATGGCCGTCCTGCAGAGGGAATCCCCGCCATTAATGGCGGAGAGGATGTCAATGAAATCAGTTCAGCGTCACGCCCGTCTTAGCCTGCACAAACTCGCGTGTCACGCCTGGTGCCAGCTCCACCAGCTTCAAGCCCAGCGGTGTCACGTCCATCACTGCCAGATCGGTGATGATGCGGTCAACCACACCCACGCCGGTCAGCGGCAGCGTGCATTGCGGCAGGATCTTCAGGTCTTCGGTGCCGTCCTTCTTTTTGGCGACATGCTCCATCAGCACAATCACGCGCTTCACGCCGGCGACCAGATCCATCGCACCGCCCATGCCCTTGACCATCTTGCCTGGAATCATCCAGTTGGCCAGATCGCCCTGCTCGCTGACCTGCATCGCGCCCAGGATGGACAGGTTGATCTTGCCGCCGCGAATCATCGCAAAGCTCTCGTGGCTGCCAAAAATCGATGAGCCCGGCAGCGTGGTCACGGTCTGCTTGCCGGCATTGATCAGGTCGGCATCCACCTGGTCAGCGGTGGGAAATGGACCAATCCCCAGCATGCCATTTTCCGACTGCAGCCAGACTTCCTTGTCGCTGGGCACAAAGTTGGCGACCAACGTGGGAATGCCGATGCCAAGATTCACATAAAAACCGTCTTCGAGTTCCTGGGCAGCGCGCGCCGCCATTTGGTCTTGGGTCCATGGCATGTCAGGCTCCTTGCTGGCCATTGGCGGCCTTGATGGTGGATGGGGCGGGCGCATCGGTGCTCGCAGCTTGCGCAATGGCGGCTTGTGCCTCGATCTTTGCGACGGCGGCATCGACCGGCGCTTCTGTCACCGTGCGCTTTTCGATGCGCTTTTCAGGATGGGGGTTATGCACAATGCGGTGCACATAAATGCCCGGCAGGTGAACCTGATCGGGTTCCATGTCACCGGTTTCAACCACCTCCTCCACTTCGACGATACAGATCTTGCCGGCCATGGCTGCGGCGGGATTGAAGTTGCGGGCCGTCAGGCGGAACTGCAGGTTGCCCGACTTGTCGGCGCGGTGCGCCTTGACCAGCGCCACGTCTGGCACCAGCGAGCGTTCCATGACATAGGTCTCGCCGTCAAATTCACGCAGTTCCTTGCCTTCGGCGACCAAAGTGCCAACGCCGGTTTTGGTGAAGAAAGCCGGAATGCCTGCGCCGCCTGCACGCAGCTTTTCAGCCAGCGTGCCCTGCGGCGTAAATTCAAGCGCCAGTTCGCCCGCCAGGTACTGGCGCTCGAATTCCTTGTTCTCGCCGACATAGGACGAGATCATTTTCTTGATCTGGCGCGTCTCCAGCAGTTTACCAAGGCCGAAGCCATCGACGCCCGCATTGTTGGAGATCACCGTCAGGTTCTGGACGCCGGAATCGCGCAGCGCATCAATCAGCGCCTCGGGAATGCCGCACAGTCCAAAGCCGCCGACGGCCAGCAACTGGCCGTCCTTGACGACACCCTTGAGGGCTTCTGCAGCGGAGGGAAAAAGTTTCTTCACAAAAATATCTCCTTGTTTTGTTCAGCACACAAAAGGCCTGTTGCGCGCCAGTGCATTCCATTACGATACTACGTATTGAGCTACGTAGTTCTTCTTAAAGGTTTGCCCTGATGCCCATGGATTACCAGCTGGCTTTCGACCTGGCACCGGTGGGGCTGATATTGTCCCGCAACCGTTCCATACTGGATTGCAACCAGCATGTGTGCGAGATGTTTGGTGCCACGCGCGAGCAGCTCATCGGACAGTCTTTCCTGATCCTTTACCCCAGCGCAGATGAATATGAACGCATCGGTGCCCGCATGCTTCCCATCCTCAATGCCACGGGCATGTATGCGGATAACCGCATCATGAAGCGTGTCGGTGGACGCACCAAGGGCGAGTCCTTCTGGTGCCACGTCACGGGGCGCGCGCTGAACCGCAATGCGCCCCATGAGTCCGGCATCTGGACCTTTGAAGACCTGAGCGCCAACCGGCCGGTGACGGCCAAACTGACCGCCCGCGAGCGCGAAGTGGCCGCCCACCTGATGAGCGGTCTGACGTCCAAGGAGATTGGCCGCGCCCTCCTCATCAGCCACCGCACCGTGGAGATTTACCGGGCCCGCCTGATGCGCAAGTTCAAGGCGTCAACCACGGCGGATCTGGTGCAAAAACTGATGGCTGGCTGATGAGCGCCTGACGCAGACAAAGCTCCGTCAGGCCTGTCAGCTTGTCCACTCAGGCGTTGTCGAGGTCGGGCTCGCGGCGGATGGATTCGCGGGCGCGATGGTCGCGCAGTTTCCCCAGGGTATGTTCGAGCACCCGCTTGAGCTTGTCACTGGCGCCCCGAAAGGCTTCATCCTGATTGCCCGCCTGGTGGTTGACCGCGACAGGCTCACGATTTGCCAGGCGCGCTTCCATGACGCAGCGCTTGTGATCGGGGCTGATCTTGTCGCCGTTTTGATCGCTCATGTGCACTTCAATGCGGGTGATCTCCTCTTTGAAACGGCTGAACGATTCATTCAATTCCGCATTGGCCCAGCGTTCGAACGGTTCACCGGTGCCAATGCTGTTGTTGGAGTTGACTTGAATTTGCATGTACTGTCTTTCCTTTTTTCAAGAACTGCAGCGTCTGGCCTGCTGGCCAGGCTGCGTGATGACACCGCCAAAAAGGCGGCGGGAAAACACATTATGTGCCCTGCAAGCTGACTGTCGTGTAATCCTCATTCCCCAGTTGAAACAGGGACTGTTTATTCCACATCGCAGGGGCGGTCAGAGGAAGATGCCCGGGAATAGGCTCAGACCTTCCTCGGCCCATCCACCACCTCGGCGGCAGTCCGGAAGGCTTCAACGGCAGCAGGCACGCCGCAATAGACTGCTGCATGCAGCAACACTTCCTGCAGTTCGGCCGGCGTCGCGCCATTGTTGAGCGCGCCGCGCAAGTGGCCCTTGAGTTCATGCTGCTTGCCCAGCGCCGTCAGCATCGCCACGGTGATCAGGCTGCGGGTCTTGAGGTCCAGGCCGGGCCGTTGCCACACATCGCCCCAGGCTTTGGCGGTGATGTGTTCCTGAATCGGCCGGGTGAAATCGGTCACGCCGGCCAAGGCATTGGCGACAAAGTCTTCACCCATCACCTGCCGGCGAGTGGCCAGGCCTTTTTCATAGTCGGATTCCATGCTGCATTGCTCCTGAAAAAAAACAGCCAGCATAACGGCCCGCCATACCTTCGTGCCTATCGCCGCCTTCAATAATGGCAATGAGCCAGTTATTGCTCTTGCACTGGGACTGGCCACAATGAGTTTTCCATCCCTGGTTTTGCGCTATACGTGGATAACCAGAACATCCAATCAAAGGAGAATGCCCTCATGACGAAACTCACCACCGCAGCCGGCGCGCCCGTCGTCGATAACCAGAACACCCAAACCGCCGGTCCCCGGGGACCGGTGCTATTGCAGGACGTCTGGCACCTGGAGAAGCTCGCCCACTTCGCGCGCGAAGTGATTCCTGAGCGCCGCATGCATGCCAAGGGATCGGGCGCTTTCGGCCACTTTACCGTGACGCACGACATCACCCGCTACAGCAAGGCCAGGCTCTTTTCAGCCATCGGCAAGAAGACGGACCTGGCGATGCGTTTTTCCACCGTAGCCGGCGAGCGCGGCGCGGCCGATGCCGAGCGCGACATCCGCGGCTTTGCCATGAAGTTCTACACCGAAGAAGGCAACTGGGACCTGGTCGGCAACAACACGCCCGTTTTCTTCATGCGCGACCCGCTGAAGTTTCCCGACCTGAACCGCGCCATCAAGCGCGACCCGCGCACCAATATGCGCAGTGCTGAAAACAACTGGGACTTCTGGACGCTGCTGCCTGAAGCGCTGCACCAGGTCACCATCGTGATGAGCGACCGCGGCCTGCCCAGGTCCTACCGCCACATGCACGGCTTTGGCAGCCACACCTTCAGCTTTCTGAACGCCCAAAACGAGCGTTTCTGGGTCAAGTTCCATCTGGTGACGCAGCAAGGCATTGGAAACCTGACCGATGCCGAGGCCGAGGCGCTGGTCGGCAAGGACCGCGAAAGTTCGCAGAATGATTTGCTCAACGCCATCGACAGCAAGGACTTCCCGCGCTGGAACCTGAAGATCCAGGTCATGCCCGAGAAAGACGCGGCCACTTACCACCTGAACCCGTTCGATCTGACCAAGGTCTGGCCGCATGGCGACTACCCGCTGATGGACGTGGGCGTGCTGGAACTCAACCGCAATGCCGAAAACTACTTCGCGGAAATCGAGCAGCTGGCCTTCTCGCCGGCCAACGTGGTGCCTGGCATCAGGTTCTCGCCGGACAAGATGCTGCAGTCGCGCCTGTTCAGCTACGGCGATGCGCAGCGCTACCGCCTGGGCGTGAACCACCACCAGATTCCCGTGAATGCGCCCAAGTGCCCTTTCCACAGCTACCACCGCGACGGCAGCATGCGTGTGGACGACAACAAGGGCGCCGAGATCGGCTACGAACCCAACAGCAAAGGCTCGTGGCAGGAGCAGCCCGACTTTGCCGAGCCGCCGCTGTCCATCGAAGGCGCGGCCGACCACTGGAACCACCGGGTCGATGAAGACTACTACTCGCAGCCCGGCAATCTGTTCCGCCTGATGACGCCGGCCCAGCAGCAGGCGCTGTTTGACAACACGGCGCGCTCCGTGGGCGGCGCATCGAAGGCGATCCAGGCACGCCACATCGCCAACTGCACCAAGGCGGACCCGGCCTACGGCGCGGGCGTTGCCAAGGCGCTGGCCAAACGGGCATGAGCTCAGACCCCTCCATTGACGGGCTGACGCAAGGGCGACCCGCCAGTGACTGACACAAGCGCATGGTTTCACAGCCATGCGCTTGTGTCAGTCACACCTGAACGTATCATTGCCTGAAAGAATCACCCAGCCAGATAGAAAGAGACAAAACCATGCGCGCACGCTACCCCGCTCCGGACATCAATGACTTGCCCGACGACATCAAGGTCAAAGTGCTGGAGGTGCAGGAAAAGGCCGGTTTCGTGCCCAATGTGTTTCTGGCGCTGGCGCGTCGCCCGGCCGAGTGGCGCGCCTTCTTCGCTTACCACGATGCGCTGATGCTCAAGGAAGAAAGCGGCAACCCCAACGGTTCACTGACCAAAGGCGAACGCGAGATGATCGTGACCACCACCAGCGCAGCCAACCACTGCCTGTATTGCGTGGTGGCGCATGGCGCGATTCTGCGCATTTATGAAAAGAAACCGCTGGTGGCCGATCAGGTGGCGGTGAACTACCGCAAGGCCGATATCACGCCGCGCCAGCGCGCCATGCTGGACTTTGCAATGAAGGTCTGCCTGCAGTCCGACGCCATTGAAGATGCGGATTTTGAGGCACTGTACGCCCACGGCTTTGACGACGAAGACGCTTGGGACATTGCGGCCATCACCGCATTTTTTGGCCTGTCCAACCGCATGGCGAACTTCAGCAGCATGCAGCCCAATCCCGAGTTCTACCTGATGGGTCGGGTGCCGAAGCAGAAATCAGCGACTTGACTTCACCCCGGCATCGCCTGACCATCGCCCCGTCTGCGGCGAAGGAAAACGATAATGGCGTGCGTTCAGGTACTGTGCCACTTCCAGCACATCGTCATCACTCCACATCAGCCCGGACAGGGTTTGCCACCGGTCCACCTCTGCCTTGAGCGTGGCCCAATCCGTCGCCAGCTTCCTGTCGCGCCAGTGAAACTGGCTGCTGTGGCAGGCGATGCAATGCGTCGAATACAGAAGTTCGCCGCGGGTCTCGACATGTTGTGACTGGGAATGGGCAGCAGGCGGGAAAGTTCCGCAGCAAGCCAGCAAGAAGGCGAGAAACCATTTCACGATCTGCGCTCCCATGGTCAACGAAAAAGTTTGCGGCGCCCCGGCCTCTGATGCTCGGACGCCAGACAGGCACGACGATAGTCCTGCAGGGTCTGCTGCGCATGACCGAGCACGCTGTCTGCCGCGTAACCGCCCGGCCCTATCAGCTCGCCAAAGGGCATGCCGGTGAGCAGCTCGGCGCCCTCGCCCGCATGCTCTGCCGTGTAGATATGGAACAGGCCCTGGGCCACCGCCTCGACCACCTTGCGCTCCAGCATCAGATGGCGACGGTTACGCCAGGGAATCAGCACACCCTGGCGGCCGTCAAGCCCGAGCGTTTCGCAGGTCCGAAAGTAGCCTTCTATCTTTTCATTGATACCGCCCACCGGCAACATTTCGCCATGCTGGTTGACGGCCCCGGTCACGGCAATTCCCTGCGTGAGAGGCAGCCCCGACAAGGAGGACAGCAGCACATACAGCTCGGCGCAGGAGGCCGAATCACCCTCCACGCCGTGGTACTCCTGCTCGAACACAACGGACGCGTTGAGCGCCAGCGGCGCGATATGGGCAAACAGCGCGGACAGATAACTATGCAGGATCAGCACGCCCTTGTCATGGATCGGCCCGGACAGTTCCACCTCGCGCTCGATATTGATCAGGCCTTCGTCACCCGCATAGGTGCGGGCCGTCACGCGCACCGGAAAGCCAAAACAGTAATCCCCCAGATCAATGACTGAAAGCCCATTGAGCTGGCCGATCTTCTCGCCCTGCAAGGCGATCAGCCTTTCCCCTTCGGCAATCGATTCCTGCAGGCGCTGCTCCGGATAATCGTGGCGAAACTTCCGGGCACGAAGGGCTGCCTCGACGTCCTGCGCCTCCACCAGGGCGGCGCCACGCACACGGCAAAGTGCAGCGCTTTCCATCACCAGGGCTTCGGTATGGGCAAAAACCGCACTCTGGCGGAACTGGTCGTCCACTTCGCGGTGGGAGTCTTCCAGCAGGCAGACCACAGCCTCGGGGGCAAAATGGGGCAGCCCCATCTTGTGACAAGTGTGTGCCACAAAAATTGACGTGGCCCGCCGGATATCCGCACTCGCCATGAAGCTTTCGGCACAGTCCACCTTGCATTTGAAACGCCGGGAAAACTCCGGATCGCCTTCCTGCAGGGCATAGTATTCCTCGAAGGATCCGATCAGGATGATCTTGACCTGCACATCGACCGCTTCAGGCTCCAGCGACACGGCGGCAATCGGGGAAAACATCATGCCCGACTCTTCGAGTTGCAGCCGGCCGCTACGCAGAAAGCGCCGCAACTTTTCCCACACCAGTTCATCGGCCAGCAGGTCGCGCACATGCAGCATGAGGAAACCGCCATGCGCCTTGAGCAGGCTGCCGGCGCGGATACGAGAAAAATCCGTCACCAGCACGTCGTTTTCGGACTGGTACTCGATGCTGCCAAACAGCGAACGAAACAAGGGGTTGTCCTCAATGATCACCGGTGCGCCGCTCAAGCCATGGTTGTCCACCACCAGGTTGACACGGTAGCGGGACAGCACGGCGCCAAGGGTCTCCTGCCGGATTTCATCGTCCGTATCGCTCGCCGGAAAAAGCGCCAGGTTTTCGAGCACATCATGCATGACCTGGTCCAGGTAATTGCTGAACTTGAGCGAGTCCCTGATCTGCTTTCCGAGTTCATTGCGGATGTCCTGAAGTTCATGCTCCAGCAGCGGCTTGACCAGCTGGCGCTGCAGGGCCGCCAGCCCCTCGTTCATCACCCGTTCCAGAGGCCTGATTTTCTCCATGAAGCGGCTGATTTCTGCACGCAACTCCTGCTCGGCCTTGTCGATCTGGGTCCGGCGCTCCCTGGGCAAGGCCAGCGCTCCGTTTTCGGTCAGGGCACGGCCCTTTTTATCCCTCAGGGTAAAAACCAGATGGCCAGACTCACGAAACAGCGTGAAGCTGCGCGCCTCGGCAAAGGCATCGAGTTCGGCGTAAGCGCTGGCTTCTTCTGTCTTGTAGGCTTTTTCAATGCGCTCACTTTCGGCCCTGAACTCCTGCCCGCTCAGTCGTTTGGGGATTTCCGACTGCAGGGTTTTGGTCAGCTGGAGCATGAACTGGCGCAGCTGGCGGCCCTGACCGGCTGGCAGGCGCAAGGCGCATGGCCGCTCGGGCGCATCGAAGTTGTGCAGATAACACATATCGGGCGGAACGGCCCGGCTGGCAGCGACGGTCTGCATCATCTGCCGCAGCATCGTGGAGCGCCCGCTGCCGACCTCGCCCAGCACGAACAGGTTGTAGTCGGGCTGGTCCATCCCAAGCCCGAAGCGGGCCGCGATTTCGGCGCGCTCCTGACCAATCCACGGCAGCGAATATTGCAGCAGTTCCGAGGTATCGGCAAAGCCCAGCGCATCGGCCTTGATAGTCACGCGGAGATCAGCGGGAAGGACTTGGGTAATGGGCATGGCTGGTATTTGCTGGTCTGGCCCTTTTACGTCAACTGACGATCTGGCGCAACCAGTCCGGTAGCGTCTTGGCCTTCTGTTTGGGGAAATCCACCCAGATCGTGGTGGCACCGCCCGCAGCGCAAATCACGCCCGGCTCATCCGCCCGCTCCATGGTGGCCCAGCTTTCAAAGGTGGTACGGCCCGGGTCGCTTACATACATCCTGATCAGCACATTGCCCGGGTATTCGAGCTGTTTGTAGAAATTGCAGAAGGCATTGGCGATGACCGGGCCTTCACTTTGCGGGTCGGGCTTGCAGCCGATGGCGTACATCCAGTCGACGCGAATGGTTTCCAGGTAGCGGAAGTAAGTGCCGTTATTGAGGTGGCCCATCGCATCCATGTCGCCCCAGTGAATGGGAATATGCATCTCATGGACCAGTTTTTTATTCTCGGGAATTTCAATTTTCATGATTCTGTGACGGTTGGGAACGGCTGAAAGCCATCAGGAGGCATATTGATGAAAGGATCGCCAAAAAATGAACAGGCACGGAGCCCGTTTATTCACGACATAAAATCATTGGCGAGACAAGCAACTTTTTTTTCAAAAATTCATTATCAGCGAGCCCCCCTTGATGACACCCCAAGAAATTTTGGCCCAGTTCGGCCCCCGTGAAGCGATGGAATACGACGTGGTCGTGGTCGGAGGCGGCCCCGGCGGCTTGTCCACGGCGATTCGCCTCAAGCAGCTCGCCGCTGAAAAAGGCACCGAGCTGTCGGTGGTCGTGCTCGAAAAAGGCTCCGAGCCCGGCGCACACATCCTCTCGGGCGCCGTCATGGACCCCAGGGCGCTGACCGAGCTGATCCCCGAGTGGAAAGCGCTGGGCGCGCCGCTGAATCAGCCTGTGACTGGCGACGAAGTGCTGTTCCTCAGTGAAACCGGTTCGACCAGGACGCCCGATTTCCTGGTGCCCGACTGCTTTCACAACGAAGGCAATTACGTCATCAGCCTGGGCAATGTCACGCGCTGGCTTGGCACACAGGCCGAAGCCCTCGGCGTTGAAATCTTCCCCGGCTTTGCCGCCGCCGAAGTGCTTTACAACGACGACGGCTCCGTCAAGGGCGTGGCGACCGGCAACCTCGGGGTTGGCAAGGACGGCGAGCCGAGCGACAACTTCCAGCTCGGCATGGAGCTGCACGGCAAGTACACCGTGTTTGCCGAAGGCGCGCGCGGCCACCTGGGCCGCCAGCTGATCGCGCGCTTCAAGCTCGACGAAGGCCGCGACCCGCAGGCCTACGCGCTGGGCGTGAAGGAACTCTGGGAAATCGACCCGGCCAAACACAAGCCGGG
>JBDSZF010000060.1:0-9008 GCA_039925285.1 Polaromonas sp. | reverse complement strand
CGTCGCCAAGCAGGGCAAGAAGAATATTTTCTCTGGCCGCATTCTCGAAATCGAAGGCTTGCCAGACCTGAAGGTCGAGCAGGCGTTCGAATTGAGCGATGCGTCGGCCGAGCGCTCTGCCGGCGGCCGCACGGTTCACCTGAACAAGGAACCGATCATCGAGTACATCAACAGCAACATCACGATGCTGAAGTGGATGATCGCCACCTGTTACACAGACGTTCGCACCATCAAGCGCCGCATTGCCGCGATGGAGGCCTGGCTGGCTGATCCGCAGCTGCTCAAGGGCGATGCGGATGCGGAATACGCCGCCGTCATCGAAATTGATCTGGCAGATATCCACGAGCCGATCGTCGCGTGCCCGAACGATCCGGACGACGTCAAGACGCTGAGCGACGTGGCCGGCGCGGCCATCGATGAAGTCTTCATCGGCAGCTGCATGACCAATATCGGCCATTTCCGTGCTGCTTCCAAGCTGCTGGAGAACAAGCGCGACATTCCGGTCAAGCTCTGGATGGCGCCGCCGACCAAGATGGATGCCAAGCAATTGACCGAGGAAGGCCATTATGGTGTTCTGGGCTCTGCCGGCGCGCGCATGGAAATGCCAGGCTGCAGCCTGTGCATGGGCAACCAGGCGCAGGTCAAGGAGGGCGCTACCGTGTTCTCGACTTCGACGCGCAACTTCCCGAACCGCCTTGGCAAGAACTCCAACGTCTATTTGGGTTCCGCCGAACTGGCAGCCATCTGCTCCAAACTGGGCCGGATTCCGACCAAAGCCGAATACATGGCTGACATGAAAGTCCTGACCACTGCCAGCGAACAGGTTTATCAATACCTGAACTTTGACCGGGTCAAGGATTACACCGACCTGGCCGATACGCTGAAAGACAGCGTACCTGCATAACGTTTTCGTCTCTTGCTAAAAAAAGCGGCCTTTGGTCGCTTTTTTTTGCTATGTATTCAATAGCTCTTTATGTCCGTCAGGCGTCCGCCAGAGGCTTATTTTTTACTTGAAAGTCGCGCCGGCAGTGCCCATCGGCCAGGCCTCCTGCTGTATCCACTGCCGATGCCGGGGCCTTTTCTTGCGGGTTGTGCCGAAATGGTAAAAAGTGCAGTCGTTCAGGCAGGTATCCCATCTTGCACTTCCTGATGGGCGCTGCGCCTGCCAGAATAGAGGATGTTGCTTCAACACAAGGAGACTGCCATGGCCAATACGCCTATCAATGCTAGCCCTGATTCTCACGCTTTCGCGTCCACCTTTCAGACCTTCCAGACGACCTCTGGCAAGAGCGGAAAGTTTTATTCCCTGCCGGTGCTGGCCGAGCAGTTTCCCATGGTCAAGCGCCTGCCGGTGTCGGTTCGCATCGTGCTCGAATCGGTGCTGCGCAACTGCGACGGCAAAAAGGTGACGGCCGAGCATGTCGAGCAGCTGGCCAACTGGGGGCCGCAGGCAGAACGCAGCGCTGAAATCCCGTTTGTCGTGTCACGCGTGGTGTTGCAGGACTTTACCGGCGTGCCGCTGCTGGCCGACTTGGCGGCCATGCGCAGCGTGGCGGTGAAACTGGGCAAGAACCCCAAGGCGATTGAGCCGCTGGTGCCGGTCGATCTGGTGGTCGACCACTCGATCATGGTCGATTACTACGGAGCCAAGGATGCGCTTGACCTGAACATGAAGCTTGAATTCCAGCGCAACCGCGAGCGCTATGAATTCATGAAATGGGGCATGCAGGCCTTTGACACCTTTGGCGTCGTGCCGCCCGGCTTTGGCATCGTGCACCAGGTCAACCTCGAATTCCTGGCGCGCGGCGTCCACAAGACTCAGGACGATGTGTATTACCCCGATACGCTGGTCGGCACCGACAGCCACACCACCATGATCAACGGTATCGGCGTGGTCGGCTGGGGCGTGGGCGGCATTGAAGCTGAAGCCGCCATGCTGGGCCAGCCGGTGTATTTCCTGACGCCCGACGTGGTCGGCATGGAGCTGACCGGCCAGTTGCGCGAAGGCGTGACCGCGACCGACCTGGTGCTGCGCGTGACTGAAACCCTGCGCAAGGAGAAAGTAGTCGGCAAGTTTGTCGAGTTTTTTGGCGAAGGCACCCGCACGCTGGCCTTGCCCGACCGTGCCACCATCGGCAACATGGCGCCCGAGTACGGCGCCACGATGGGCTTTTTTCCGGTCGATGAAAAAACCATTGACTACTTCAGGGGAACCGGGCGCACTGAGGAAGAGATCGAAGCGTTTGAGGCTTACTTCCGGGCGCAAGGCCTGTTTGGCGTGGCCAGATCCGGCGAGATTGATTACTCGCATGTGGTCAAGCTTGACCTGGATGATGTCAGGCCCAGCCTGGCCGGCCCCAAGCGGCCGCAGGACCGCATCGAACTGGGCAATGTCGCCAGCCAGTTTGCCGCGCTGTTCAGCAAGCCCAATGCCGAGAATGGCTTCAATCAGCCCGCCGAACGCCTGCCGCAGCGCTATCGGGTAGGCTGCGGCGAAGGCGGTCCGGCCGATGACGCGCCGTCGCCGCAGCCTGGCGCTGCGCGCGATGTGGTGGAAATGGTCAGCAACCGCCCGATGCTGGCCACGGCGCAAGCCGCAGGGCGCGATCCCGTGACAGTGTGCGAGCTGCCGAGCGATGCGGCCAAGGCGTTGACGGTCGGCAATGGCGATGTGCTGATTGCCGCCATCACCAGTTGCACCAATACTTCCAACCCCAGCGTGCTGCTGGCCGCAGGCCTGCTGGCCAAAAAAGCGGTGGAGGCGGGCTTGAGCGTGCAGCCGCACATCAAGACCTCGCTGGCACCCGGCTCGCGCATCGTGACCGAATACCTGACGCAAACCGGGCTCATGCCGTATCTGGAGCAACTCGGCTTTGACCTGGTCGGCTATGGCTGCACCACCTGCATCGGCAACTCGGGCGACCTGGCGCCCGAACTCAATGACGCGATCAACAAGAGCGATCTGGTCTGCGCTGCCGTGCTGTCGGGCAACCGCAACTTCGAAGCCCGCATCCATCCCAACATCAAGGCCAACTTTCTGGCCAGCCCGCCGCTGGTCGTTGCCTATGCGATTGCCGGAACGGTGATGCGCGACCTGACGACCGAGCCGCTCGGCAAGGGCAAGGACGGCCAGGATGTGTTCCTGCGCGACATCTGGCCGAGCAGCGAAGAAATCCATGGCCTCATGAAGTACGCGATGAATGGCGAGGCCTTCCGCGCCAATTACGCCAAGGTCAAGACCGAGCCCGGCCAGCTCTGGGAAAACATCCATGGCGTGAGCGGCAATAGCTACAACTGGCCGACCAGCACCTACATTGCCGAGCCGCCATTCTTCAATGATTTTGCTATGGAGATGAAAGAAGTGCCTGCCGCAGGCGGCCAGACCAATCAGTATGCGGTCAAGGGCGCGCGCATCATGGCCTTGTTTGGCGACTCGATCACCACCGACCATATTTCGCCCGCCGGCTCCATCAAGGGCAGTTCTCCAGCCGGCCTGTGGCTGCAGGCCCACGGGGTGCAAAAGGCTGATTTCAACAGCTACGGTTCGCGCCGTGGCAACCACGACGTGATGATGCGCGGCACCTTTGCCAATGTCCGCATCAAGAACCTGATGATTCCGGCGCACAAGGACGGCTCGCGCGAGGAGGGCGGTGTGACGCTTTTCTACCCCGGCCACCGAACGCCGGACAGCCTGATCGAGAAAATGCCGATTTACGACGCTGCGATGAAGTACATGGAAGAAGGTACGCCCACGGTGGTTTTCGCCGGCGAGGAGTACGGCACCGGCTCGTCACGCGACTGGGCCGCCAAGGGCACGCAGCTGCTCGGCATCAAGGCCGTGGTGGCGCGCAGTTTCGAGCGCATCCACCGCAGCAACCTGGTCGGCATGGGCGTGCTGCCGCTGCAGTTCATGCCGGGCGAATCGTGGGAGACCCTAAAGCTCATCGGTTCGGAGCTGGTTGAGGTGATTCCGCATCCTGAGCTCAAGCCGCAGAGCGAGGCAAAACTGCTCATCACCCGCGCCGATGGCACACGCCAGGAAGTCACGGTGATCCTGCGCGTCGATACGCCCATTGAAGTGGACTACTACCGTAATGGCGGCATCCTGCCTTACGTGCTGCGTCAGTTGCTGGCGGCATGAGGGCTAAAGCCATCTTGAATCGTCACGCGGCTGTTTTTCCCGCATGAGCCGGCAGGCCTTGGTTGCCGGCGGCGGCATCGGCGGACTGGCTGCTGCCCTGTCGGCGTCGCGGGCGGGCTGGGATGTGCGCCTGTACGAACGCGCACCTGCTTTCAGCGAGGTAGGGGCGGGCATTCAGCTCGGACCCAATGTGGTCCGGGTGCTGCAGGGCTGGGGGCTGCAGGACGCACTGGCGCACGCAGCGGCATTCCCTGAGCGCCTGCAGGTGCGCGATGCTGTGTCGGGTCGCGAGCTGGGCGTGCTGCCGCTGGGCGAGCAGGTGCTTCAAAAGTACGGCGCGCCCTATGCCACCATCCATCGGGCCGATCTGCATGATGTACTGCTTCAAGCCGTGCAGGCGCGCGATAACGTGTGGCTCAAGCTGAACAGTGCCGTGGCCAGTTATGCCGACAGCGGGCGCGAAGTCACCGTTCGTACTGAAGCGCTTGCGGGGCCGCAGGATGCACCAGGCGCCAGGCCCGTGGCATCCGCGCCTTTGCTTGAAGTTGAGGGCGATGCGCTGATTGGCGCTGACGGGCTCTGGAGCCGCGTACGCCAGTTGATGCTGAACGATGCAGCGCCGCATGTCACCGGCCACTTGGCCTACCGCGCCATGCTGCCGCAAACCAGCCTGCCCAAGCGGCTGCGCAGCCAGCAGGTAACGGTCTGGCTGGGCCCGAGACTGCATGTTGTGCATTATCCGGTGCGCGGCGGAGAAGGGCTCAACGTGGTGGCTGTCGTGCAGGGCAGGGTGGAGGGCGATCTGCAGAGCTGGGACCATGGCGCCAACGGGGCTGACCTCCAGGAGGCCACCCTGGGCACGGCAGTGCCGCTGCGCGACCTGATCCAGGCGGTGACGGACGGCGGCAATAAAACAGGTCCTGCCTGGCGACTGTGGCCGCTGTGCGACCGGCCGCCCATGAGCGGCGCGCACCAGCAGGCTCAAGGCCGCGTGGCCCTGCTGGGCGATGCGGCGCACCCGATGCGGCCCTACCTGGCGCAGGGCGCCGGCATGGCGATTGAAGATGCGGCCGAACTGGGCCCGGCGCTGGCCCAGGCGCTGGACCCGGCCTTTGATGTGCCCACACTGCTGCAGCGCTACGCCCTGAACCGATGGCAGCGCAATGCCCGGGTGCAGGCCCGGTCAGTGCGAAACGGCCAGATATTTCATGCCGAGGGGCCGCTGCGCTGGGCCCGCGATGCTTCCATGAAACTGCTCGGAGAAAAGCTGCTCGACATGCCCTGGCTGTACGGCGGCGCAATGCCACGAGGCTAAATTCACGCTGCCGGTGCCGCGCTTGATGTGCGCACGCCCGCTACTGCTCGGGCAGAATCGACGGCAGGGCGGTGACCCACTGCTTTTTATCCCGATTGAACTTCTACAAACAAAGGCTTTCCTTGAATTCCAACAACAAAGTGGCACTTGTGACCGGTGCCGGCACCGGCATTGGCAAGGCGGTGGCGGTGGCGCTGCTGGGTGCAGGCTACCGCGTGGTGCTGGCGGGGCGCCGCATCGAGCCGCTTGAGGAAGTGGCCAGGGCGTCAGGCACCGACCGCGCCTTGCCGGTGGCCACCGATGTGAGCCGGCCCGAATCCGTCAATGCATTGTTTGACACCCTCAAGGCCAGCTGGGGTCGCCTGGATGTGCTGTTCAACAATGCGGGCGTGAGCGGCATCGGCATGAATCTTGAAGACCTGACTTTTGACCAGTGGCAAAACGTGGTCAACATCAACCTGACAGGCGCCTTCCTGTGCGCGCAGGGCGCTTTCAGGCTGATGAAGGCGCAGTTGCCGCAGGGCGGCCGCATCATCAACAACGGCTCGATCTCGGCTCACGCGCCACGGCCTAACTCAGCCGCTTACACCGCGACCAAGCATGCCATCACCGGCCTGACCAAATCGATTTCGCTCGACGGCCGCAAGTACAACATCGCCTGCGGGCAGATCGACATTGGCAATGCCATGACGGAGCTGTCCGCGCGCATGGCCAAGGGTGTGCCGCAGGCCAACGGCGAGATTGCCATCGAGCCGATGATGGACGTCAGCGAAGTGGCCGATGCGGTGCTTCACATGGCGGCGCTGCCGCTGTCCACCAACATCCAGTTCATGACCATCATGGCGACAAGCATGCCTTTTGTCGGGCGTGGCTGATGCCTTGATATCGCCACCTGCCGCTTTATTTCCCAAGCGGAAATTTGGCAGGGTGACTGACTCGCTCCCAAAATTTCGCGAGCAGGGTTTCATCCAAGCCGGCCCAGCAAAAGGAATTCCATCAGCGCTTTTTGCACATGCATCCGGTTTTCAGCCTCGTCCCAGACCACGGACTGCGGGCCGTCAATCACGTCGGCCTCGACTTCCTCGCCCCGGTGCGCCGGCAGGCAATGCATGAAAAGAGCGTCGGGTCTGGCGGCACGCATCATCTCGCTGTCCACGCACCAGTCGGCAAAAGCCTTCTTGCGGGCTTCGTTCTCCGCCTCATAGCCCATGCTGGTCCAGACGTCGGTCGTCACCAGGTCGGCGCCGGCGCAGGCTTGCATCGGGTCCTTGAAGACCTGGTAGCTTTCGGTCGAGCGGATGCCGGCAATTGACTGGTCCACCTCGTAGCCGCCGGGCGTGCTGAGGTGAACCTTGAAGCCCAGGATTTCGCTGGCCTGCAGCCAGGTGTTGGCCATGTTGTTGCCGTCGCCGACCCAGGCCACCGTCTTGCCGCGGATGGAGCCCCGGTGCTCGATGTAGGTGAAGATGTCCGCCAGGATCTGGCAGGGGTGGAATTCATTGGTCAGGCCGTTGATGACCGGCACCCGTGAATGCTCGGCAAAGCGGTTGATCTTGGTTTGCTCGAAGGTTCGGATCATCACCAGGTCGACCATGCGGCTGATGACCTTGGCGCTGTCCTCGATCGGCTCGGCCCGGCCCAGCTGGCTGCCTTCGGTGGTGAGGTTGACCACCGTGCCGCCGAGCTGGTACATGCCGGCCTCAAAACTTACACGCGTGCGCGTCGAGGCTTTCTCGAAAATCATGACCATCGTGCGGTCAATCAACGGCTGGTGCCTTTCGTAGGCCTTGAATTTTTTCTTGATGAGGGCGGCGCGCTCGAACAGGTAGGCGTAATCATCGGCGTTCAGGTCGCTGAACTGGAGATAGTGCTTGAGTGGCGTGGGGGGGCTGGTCATGCTCATGGTTAAGCGCCTTCCTGCAGTAGTTGTTTGACGAGGGGACACAAAATCGCCACGACTTCATCCGCTTCAGCCGTGGTCATGATGAGCGAAGGCACCATGCGAATCACGGTATCGGCCGTTACGCTGATCAGCAGGCCGTTTTCAGCGGCACGGTTGACCAGGATGCCGCAAGGCTTGTCCAGCTCAATGCCCAGCATCAGGCCACGACCGCGAACTTCCTTGAAGCCCGGCACGCTGCCCAGTTCGCGGGTCAGCGCGGCCCTTAAATGGTCACCCACTGTGACCGCATTTTCCAGCAAGCCTTCTTCTTCCATGATGCGGATGGTTTCCACGCCAGCCCGCATCGCCAGCGGGTTGCCGCCAAAGGTGGAGCCGTGGTTGCCGGGCGCAAAGATATGCGCCGCTTTGGGACCCGCCACCACCGCACCCACCGGCACGCCCGAGCCCAGGCCTTTGGCCAGCGGCATGACATCGGGCTTGATCCCGGCCCACTGGTGTGCAAACCATTTGCCGGTGCGGCCCATGCCGCACTGCACCTCGTCAATCATCAGCAGCCAGTCGCGTTCGTCGCAGAGTGCGCGCACCTGCTGCAGGTACTCGTCCTTCATGTTGTGAACGCCGCCTTCGCCCTGGATGGCTTCAAAAAACACCGCCACCACATTGGGGTTGCCGTTGGTGGCCGTTTTCAGGGCATCCATGTTGTTGATGGGGACGCGAATAAAGCCTTCGACCAGCGGGCCAAAACCGGCCTGCACCTTGGCATTGCCGGTTGCGCTGAGCGTCGCAATACTGCGGCCATGAAAGGCTTTTTCATAGACGACGATTTCCGGGCGTTCAATGCCTTTGTCATGGCCGAACTTGCGCGCCAGCTTGAGCGCGGCTTCATTGGCTTCCAGTCCGGTCGAGCAAAAGAACACGTTTTCGAGGCCTGACAATTCCACCAGTTTGGCCGCCAGCGTTTCTTGCAACGGCACATGGTAGTAGTTTGAACTGTGGATGAGCTTGCCAATCTGGTCCTGCAAGGCTGGCACGAGTTTGGGGTGGTTGTGCCCCACGGTATTGACTGCAATACCGCCCAGCGCATCCAGGTAAGACTTGCCGTTGACATCCCAGACGCGGCAGCCCTGGCCGTGCGACAGCGCTATCGGCAGGCGGCCGTAGGTGTTCATGACGTGAGGCGAGGCGGCTTCGATAGGACCGGGAAGGGCAGCAGGCATTGGAAAACTCCGTGACAATGGCAAACAAGGTGGCCGCAACAAGTGAGGCGGGTCTGAAGTGATTTTAGGCGCAGACTTCGCGGCCCTTCGTGACCATGCCGCATCACAGCGATGCGGACCAAGAGTGGACCCAAGTCTTATATAAGATAGAATTGTTGCGCGTCGCAGCATAGGGTTTATCCTTACCCTTGGCCCGTACAAAACCTTCCACCCGATGGTCTCCAATTCCCCCAAAGAAGTCTTCATTCAGGGCATCACCCAAGATGGCAAAACTTTCCGGCCCAGCGACTGGGCCGACAGGTTATGCGGTGTGATGAGCCAGTTTCGTCCCGGCGGTCCACAACCCGGCAGTCACCTGACCTATTCACCCTGGTGTGTCCCCACGGTCGTCAACGGCGTCAAATGCGTCGTGGTCAATGCCGAACTGCGCGA